>CAJTOW010000005.1 GCA_910577655.1 uncultured Lachnospiraceae bacterium
TCCTCGGCGGTATGGTTGACCTGGATCGGCGGCATGACGATTTGCCCACCAGGACGGCGGACAGCCACCATGCTTTTCCCTTTGGATACATCGACACCTACGGCGGTAATGAGCCCTTGTTCCATATCGTTCCCTCCAGATTCTGATTTGAAATCGGTGCCTGCCTCAACTCATAACCTATTCATCTTGCGTTGTTACCCGAGTGTACGGCTTAGCCGTTATCTCAACCTGCACAATCGAACGCCGCAATGAGAGGGCCGGCTGACAGTTTGCGGCGACGAGCGTAGAAGCTCAAGCATAGCGTCGTCAGACCGATTGCCCTCTCATTGTAGCTTCGGTATGAGCTGCCTTTCAAGGGCAGTTACCCATTCCTGGCCAAATATCTCTTGGCTCATAATCTACCCAATACTTGGCTCGCTCTTATTGTCGCAAGCATAGGAAACGGGTACCCATTTCCGTAAATCTGCCCGTCTGCGCTATGGCTTGCCGGACAGATTTTGCTTGTTGGGAAGTATCCCAAACCCTCTTGAAAATCCTTTCATTACCTACAACATCACACAAGGCGTTTTTGACGGAGTTTTGAGAAAAATTCTTCAAAAAGTTTTCCTTGTTTCTTAATACGGGGAAGTTTGGGAAATGCCAATGTATCAGAAGAAAATTTCTAAAAATCTTTCTTATCGGGGTAGACTGTTGTATACTGGTAAATACTTGCCTTAAAACCGCAAGATATATGAAAAGCGGAATGAAATATCCTGCTATAATGCGGAGAGAAAGGAGGAAGTTGCAATGCCGGGGAATATCAAAAATGTAATGGCGGCAATCGACTATATCGAAAGCCACCTGCATGAAAAACTGGACTTGGAAACAGTTGCGGGGGCTGTACATTATTCAAAGTATCATCTGCACCGAATGTTCACAGGTACGGTAGGGTTGACAATCCATGATTATGTACAACGCCGCCAGTTGACCGAAGCCGCAAAACTGCTTGTACTTTCCGATAGACCAATCCTTGAAATTGCGCTTTCTGCCGGATATGAGAGTCAGCAGTCTTTTACGGATATTTTCAAAGCCATGTATAAAAAATCCCCTAATAGGTACAGGGAGGAGGAAGAATTTTATCCATTGCAGCTAAGATATGTCTTGAATGAAAATCCTACAGATTTAGAGGAAAAAGAATGGCAGGATAAAATCGTCTTTGCAACACAGGAAGATATACCCAAATGGATAGAACTGGTTCACCTTGTCATTGACGGTTTCCCGCACTTGGACGAAAAACAATATCTTGCACAGTTACAGGAGTATATCAAAAATAAGCGGGCATTGATTTTGAAAGACACTGATACGGCAATCGGGATTATGGCGTTTAATGAGGTGACGGGGAGCATTGATTTCTTTGGGGTACACCCACAGTATCGGAAAAGAGGGATAGCGAAAGTGTTTTGTGAAAAAGCATTATGTGAACTTGCACGTTCCGCACAGATTAGCGTGACAACTTTTCGGGAGGGCGACAAGGCAGACACAGGTTATCGGGAGGTATGGGGAAGTCTTGGTTTCACTGAAGCGGAACTGTTAATTGAATTTGGCTATCCGACACAGCGTTTTATACTTTACAGAGAAAAATCGGAGGGCGGGGATAATGAGTGACTTAAATCCACTATCACAGAACTTTACAATAAAATCGTTGCTGAAATTTGCATTTCCGACAATTTTGATGATGATATTCATGGGGCTGTATACAGTCGTTGACACAATTTTTGTAGCACGATTTGTAGATACAAATGCGCTTTCGGCATTGAATATCGTCTGCCCTGTTATCAATCTGATTGTCGGTCTTGGAATGATGCTTGCAACCGGAGGAAGTGCGATTGTAGCCTGCAAAATGGGAGCAGGAGAACATAAAAAGGCGGCACAGGATTTTACGCTGATTATATCAGCGGGCATTTTGTTAGGTGTATTGATTTCAGTGTTGGGAACGGTTTTTATTGACAGGATTGTATGGGGACTTGGAGCGAACAGTATTCTATTTCCATACTGTAAAGAATACCTTTTTATCCTGCTGTTATTCACGCCCGCAAGTATCCTGCAAGTGCTTTTTCAAAATCTTATCGTAACAGCGGGACGCCCCGGAATGGGTATGGTGCTTGGTGTAAGCGCAGGAATCGTAAATATTTTACTGGACTATATTTTTATGGTGCCGCTTCACATGGGCATTAAGGGGGCGGCATTTGGTACGGGCATTGGCTATATGATACCGGCGGTGATTGGATTATGGTTCTTTTCCGCAAAGAGAGGCAGTCTGCATTTTATGAAGCCAGTCATAGATTTTTCCGTATTGGCTGAAAGCTGTGCCAATGGTTTTTCGGAAATGGTAAGTCAGGCGGCAACAGCGGTTACAACATTCTTTTTTAACTGCATTATGATGAAACTTCTTGGAGAAAATGGAGTTGCGGCAATCACAATCATTATCTATACGCAGTTTTTATTGAGTGCTCTTTACATAGGTTTTTCTATGGGAGCAGCCCCTGTTATCAGCTATAACTACGGGAAGCAGGAGGTCAAACAGCTAAAGAATGTATTTTCTATTTGTATGCGGTTCATTGTCTTTGTTTCGGTCACTGTTTTTGCAGCAGCTTTTATTTTGGGTTCGCCGTTGGTCGGTATTTTTGCAGAAAAGGGAACGCCTGTTTATGAAATTGCACGAAACGGATTTTGGATTTTTCCCTTTAGCTTTCTGTTTTGTGGGCTGAATATTTTTACCTCTGCCACATTTACGGCATTATCAAACGGGAAGCTGTCAGCAATTTTGTCATTCCTGCGGACTTTCGGACTGATTACAGTACTGCTGCTTACATTGCCAAATGTTTTGGGCGTAACGGGGGTATGGCTTGCAGTACCGATAGCAGAACTAATCACCATGATTGTAGCACTGGTTTTTCTTCATCAGAATAGGGAAAAGTATCACTACGCATAAAAAGAGGATTTTCATACTGAATGAACTGTTACAAAATTCTTTCTAAATGGAAAGTGAACAGTCCAGCGGCCTCTTGACAAAAGGATAACACAGTGTTATATTACTAATAAATAACACTGTGTTATACATTAAGGAGGACAAACATATGGTACAGCAAATATCCGATGCCGAACTCGAAATTATGAAAATCGTGTGGGGGAACCCGGAGGAGGTGACACTGTTCCACCATATCATGGACGGGCTGGCGGCCAGAGGCAGGCAGTGTCAAAAGAACACCTTGATTGTATTGCTGTCGCGGCTGATGAACAAGGGTTTTTTGAGTGCCAAAAAGATTGGACGCCGCAACGAATATACTGCGCTTGTTTCGGAAACGGAGTACCAGACGGTGCAGACGAAAAACTTCCTGGATAAAATCTATGAGGGAAGTGCAAAAGGGCTGGTTTCCAATCTGATTATGGGTGATGTGCTGACGGATGAGGAATATGAGGAATTGAAAAGACTGCTGGAGAAAGGAAAAGAGAAACAATGAACGCAGTTTTGAAAATCTTCCTGTCCATGTCCTTTTCCGGCAGTCTGCTTATTCTGGCCCTGCTTTTAGTAAAGCGAATTTTGAAAGATAAAATCAGCCGTCAATGGCAGTATTACATTTGGCTGGTTGTCGTTTTGCGGCTGCTGTTCCCATTTGAGCCGGAAGTAAGTCTGCTGGGAAAGACCTATCAGGCTGTCGATCAGGCTATCATCCAGGCCATTACCCAGACCATCACCCAGACCGCCCCTTTGCCGCCGCAGCAACAGTCCCCCCTTACCACTCCGGGAGGAAATCTCGCACCAGCTGCCGGAACTGGGCAAAGCAATGGAAATATGAATAGTCCGACAGAAGATTTGGCAACTGCCCACTTGTTTCAAGAGAATGGGACGCTGCTGACAGATCATGTTTGGCTGATTTGGCTTGTGGTCGCGCTGGTTCTGCTGGTACGAAAGGCAACGGTCTATCAGAGCTTTACGCGGTATATCAAGGCTGGCCTGACCCCGGTTTCTGACATTGGGATGATTGACCTGCTTTCCATCACTGCAAAGCAGGCAGGTATCAAAAGGCCGGTAGAGCTGTGTGCCAATCCGCTGGTTTCTTCACCGTTGCTGATTGGCTTTTTCCATCCATGTATCGTGCTGCCAGACGCGGATATTCCTGAAAAGGCTTTTCGGTATATTGTCCTCCATGAGCTGACCCACTATAAGCGGCAGGATATGTTTTATAAATGGCTGGTGCAGATAACGGTCTGCCTGCATTGGTTTAACCCCCTTGTGCATCTTATGAGCCGGGAGATTACCAGGGCTTGTGAATTCTCCTGTGATGAAGCCGTCCTCGCTAAAATGGGGAGCGCCAATGCCCAGGACTATGGAAAAACCTTGCTTGACGCTATGGCGGCAGTTGGCAGATATAAGGAAAATCCCGGAGCGGTCACGTTAAGCGAAAATAAACAGCTATTGAAAGAAAGGTTAGGCGCTATTATGAAGTTTAAGGAGCAATCAAAGGCCGTTAAGATGTTGACCGTCGTGCTGACTTTGTGCATGGCTCTGGGCGCGTCCTTTGTCGGTATCTATACAAGGGGAAACGCTCAGGCCGCATCCACCCCCAACACACCGCCGTACATCACTGGCAGGCCCTCGCTGTCGCTGGATGTCAGCGGCGCCGCTGTGAATGTTCTGGCGGCGGAGAATGACACAATTTCGGCAGAATACAACCGCGATGTTTATACGGTAAACATCAGCCAGCAGAACCGCGACTGGAAGGTTTCAATCTCCTGCAAAACCAGTACGAACACAAATGATGAAACAATCAGGCTCTATCTTCCCAATGTGGATTATGGCGATGTAAAATTGAAAGCCGATAACGGGTATCTGACCTGCGGCCTGATCCGGTCCGGTAATATTGTGGGCAATTTCAACATGGCTTCCGTCTTTTTGACCTTGCCGGAGGGTTTTTCCGGCTCGGTAAACGCCATTGCCAGCAGCGGATATTTCCAGCTGGTTTCCCGGGACGATTTCAAAAATACCACCACTACCATTACCGACAACGGCGATTGGGGCGAGATTTACAAGCCGAAGAATTTCGAGGAAAACGGGAATACTTCCACATTTACAGACGGCACAGGGGCAAACACAATCCGGGTTACACGAAAAGGCTCCGGCGTCATGGGGATATACACTTCTGATGCTTTTGACTTGTCGAATTATCCGGACGAATGGCAGGGTAAGCCCTGGGAGGACGATTGGTGGCAGAATACCTGGCAGGAAGATGATACTCCAGACGCTCCATCCACTGCGCCTGACAGACAGTCAGCAAAAACAAACGGTGCATCCTCAGACATATCCTCAAACATTGGGCAATACTATCAGGATGGCAGCCTGCCGCTGTTTCAAATTGCTTTCCCCCGACTGGACAGGGAAGAACAGCTTGCGTGGCTGGAAAAAATTTATGCCGATGGGGATATTGCATTCTTTTCTGTCGCGGTACGTGGGCTTGATACAGATTCTCCTGTGCTTACCAGCTTCGCCGAAAAGGTTTATGAGAACGCCGATATTGCGTTTTTCTCTGCATTGGCGGACTGTATGGACGAAATGGAACGGGAACTTTGGCTGGACCGGGCAGTGGAGGATGGGAACTGGGCATTTCAATCCATGCTGTTTGATAAGCTGGACATGAAAGACGAATTTGACCAGCTGGAAGCGAAACAGGAAAGAGAATGGGCCATGGTGCAGATGGCGGAATATGAGAAGGCAGGCGTCACAATGGTGGATGAAAAGACTTATTATTATCAGGGACAGCTGGTCAATATCTTCCTGGACATCCGGAAAGAAGGCTCCTTTTATACACTGAACATGAATCCGGCTGGGATGGTTAATATCAAAATTATCCGAGACGCGAACAACAATATCACAGGCGTTGCCTATATGACCGGGGCGGAAGTGGCTGAACTGCTGGGGGATATGGATGACCCGGATGATAAAAGGTGATTCACGGGGGAATTGTTCCAAGGGATACGCTCTGAAAAAAGTTTCCCCAAGAGGAAACAGCAACCACGATTCTGTCTTTAGGATTGACATAGACCGCATCTCCACAAGGGACGCCTTCGGTGTGCACGCTCCACTTTGCGGTACACCGCAGGCGTCCCTTGGGATATTTGGGCCAAATTCAGGTTACATAGTGTCGGAGACGCAGGCAGATACCTGCTTTGCCATATGAAACACCAGCAGCAGCCCCCCATAGCAGCCCCCCAGCAGCAGAATGTGCAAAGCGGTCTCCATAAACACCGGCAGGAGCTCATCTGTGGGCAGCAGCCCTTCCACAAAATAATGGATCCCTACAGAGATCACCAGGAATATGCAGGGCTTCACGATCATTTCCCAGGCGTCCCATGTAAATGGGATGCTTTTATGTAGTGCGGCAAGATGCAGCAGTGCCAGCAGGATTTCACAGAGAAGCATACCTACCAGAAGAGCAAGGATACCAAACCTGGGGATGCCGAAGTAGACAAAGCCAATCCGCAGAACCAGGGATATGGTATTATGGAAAAAGGTAGTCTGTGTCTTCCCCAGGCCGTTGAGGATGCTGCCCATGGTAGTGGACAGATAGAGGAAGGGACAGAGCCAGGAGAGTACCTGGATATAGAATCCGGCGTTCTCATTGTGGAAGACGCTGGTTCCCAGGGCATCTCCATATAGAGTAAAGACCCCTATAGAAAAGATCCCCATATACATGCTGTAGCGCAGGGACATGGCGATGCTGGACAGGATACTCTGGTAACGTCCTGCCGCCTGGTCCTGGGCAATGCTTGGCAGCAGCAGGACAGAGATGGAGTTGGTGATGGCGGAGGGGAACAGGATAAAGGGCAGCGCCATTCCGGTCAGCACTCCATACACGGCCAGGGCATCCCCATTGGCCATTCCGGACATCTGCAGCCTGGTGGGGATCCAGATAGCCTCCAGACTGGCCAGGAGATTCAGAACCAGCCGGTTGGCCATCAGGGGTACAGCCAGGGACAGAAGGGGCAGGGCGGTGGAGAACAGGGAACTGCTTATGCAGGCCGGACTCTTTCTGCCATCAGACGTATTCTGGCGGCTGTCGGGAAACTGGTCTTTCCCGGCAGGAGTCTTATCCTGGGGGCCTGAAGCCTGTTTCGGCTGGGACAGGTCTTCCCTCTGGGGCGGACAGAAGCATAGACACAAGAAGGTAAATGCTGCCGAAGCTGCCTCCCCTGCCAGATGTCCCATGACTGCCAGATGGACCGTGATGGTATGGCCCAGGCCGGTCCAGTAATCGGCGATGAAGAATACCACAGCCATGCGGATCATCTGCTCCGCGATCTGGGAGAGGGCGGGAACCCGGGATTTCTGCATTCCGTAGTAGTAGCCATTGATGCAGGCATGGACAGCCGCAAAGGGGACAGAGATACCAAGGAGCGGCAGAAACGGTGCGCACCTGGGCTCCATCAGCACACGCTCTGCCAGAAATTCTGCCTGGGAGCAGATGAGCCAGGCCAGGGCCAGGGACATTCCCCCGGACAGCAGCAGTCCGGTGCGGAAGATAGAGCGTCCTTTATGGCTGTGGGAAGCTATGTACTGGGAAACAGCCGTCTGGACGGATCCGGCACACAAGGCAAAACAGATACCGAATACCGGGTGCATCATGTTGTAAAGGCCCAGTCCCTCAGCGCCGATGGTGCGGGACAGAAAGATCCGGTAGAAGAAGCCCAGAACCCGGCACGCGAAACCGCTGGCTGTCAGCAGAAGCGTGCCGGTCAGGAAGGCACGCTTCTTGGGTGATAGTTGGGAAAGCAGATTCATAAAAGCTCCAGAAATGGGAAATTATTACAATGTATGCGGCGGGACAGCGAAAATGCCTGCCGGAAAGAGCAATTATCTTTTTGTGGAATCCTGAACCCCCCGTGCCACCGCCAGTACATATTTGTACACATTCTCCATAGCCTCTGTCTGAATCCATTCCGGCCCGTCCCGGAAGCCGCCATGCATAGTGGTAACTACCTCCATCTGGCCCAGCATCATCTCGAATTCCGGCGGACGACCCAGAAATCCTTCACCGTAGGTGGCCAGGGCCTTCAGATAGGCGATGTCCCAGCGGGGAACCATGGCGATACTTAAGGCCGGGATCCGGGTGCGGGCAAAGGAGGACTCGTCCCCTTTGGGCAGGAAGCGGACCACCTGTCCGGAAAAAGGCTCCAGAAATGCTTTGCGGCAGAAGGGGCGGAAGAGGGCAGACCGCTCGTGCCCCTTTCCGCAGATGACCAGACTGTCCCCGTAACCGCACATGTCCAGATTGACGACACCGGAAATGGTCTGCCGGTCAAGCCGGGACACATAGAGACGGCTGCCGGAAAAGCCAGTCTCCTCCCCGTCAAAGAAGGCAAATCTGGCAGGAATCCGTTCTTGTCTCAGGGTTCTGGCCAGAGTGATAAGGATACACAGGGAGGCTGCATTGTCATTGACACCCGGACTTCCGGGGGTGGCATCATAGTGGGCGCAGAAGAGGAGGCAGGGTTTTTGGCTGCCGGAATCTGCCGGTTCCACCAGATAGTTTCTGGTTCCCCGGGGGACCTTGACGGAAGGCGGCTCCTCCTGCGGGGTAAAAGGGATGCATTCCTTCTCAAGGACCTGCTCCAGGGCCAGACGGCGTCCGTCCGGATCCCTGGAGGCCAGGGTCTCCAGATGAAGGGTCAGAGAGTCCGTCATAGGCTTATTCCCCGCCCAGGCAGGCGTCCATAGGCACCTTGATGACGATCTTGCGGATGGGGGCGGAGGCAGGGCCGGTCTGGATGGCAGGAATATGTACATCCCACGGGAAATAGACGGCATAGGTTCCCACAGTCATTTCGATGGTGCCTTCGGCCACGGACTGATTGTTGTGGTAGAAAAGGATATCCCTGGGTGTATCCAGAAGGTCCTCGTCCACCTGGCTGGTTCCGTCATCACTGTAGTATCCGGCCCGCTCCGGTCCGCCGGCTGCCAGGAACTGGACGTCGATATTCTTCCGGTGGATCTCCGGCCGCAGCGTCTCCCGGGGCGCGGTAGCCAGATCCAGTACCTGCAGGATCATGGGTACCCCGTCCAGCTCCAGGTCAAATTTTCCCGGATCATGGGAAGCCAGATCCGTATCCCTCAGAAATCGGATGGCGCTTTGCAAAGGCGCCGGAAGGACAGCGATCTGCTGTTCGATCATCTTGTTGTTCACATTTCCATAGATCATAGATTTATTCCTCCTTGTGATTAGAATGTACTCACAAAATCAAACGTATTTTCGGCAGAACCCCTGGATACCGGCAGTCCGCCGGATCACAGCCTCAGGAAATCTTATGGCTGGCAAAATAGTCCGGATGGATCTGCTGTACCGGCTTTAAAAGCTTCAGGGTCCGGGACAGAATGCTGGTATAGATATCGCAGGACCTGTCATAATTGCGCTCGGAGATGGCATCTGTCAGGGAAGAAAGCTCATAGACAAAGCCTTCCGCCACCGTGGTGTTGAGGGCGGACAGATACAGGATCCGGCGGAAGTCCACATCCGTTTTCAGAAGGGATTCCCAGATAAAATCCATATCCCCCGCCAGGATATAAAGCTGATGCATATAATCCGTGATGGCCCGGGAGATCCCGTCCAGCTCCCTGCGCAGCAGCATATCCTCGATCTGGTGGTTCAGATAGCGGAGCGTGAAAAGCTGTGACGGATCCGGGTTTTTGATATAGATGGTGTTAAGGGCAGCCTTGCCCAGCTGGACATGGCTCCATACTGCCTGCTCGACCCGGTCCGGATCTATGGTGGAGACGAAGGCGCCCCGTTTGGGATAGAGCTCAACGTAATTTTCCCGGAAGAGCCGGAAAAAGGTGTCGTGTACCGGGGTACGGCTTACCTCCAGGGATTCCGCCAGGGAAACCTCATTGAGCTTCTGCTTCGGGAAAAGAATGAATTCCAGGATACAGAAGCTGAGTACACGGTAGGCATACTGGCGCGCATCCTCCGATGTCCTGCGGGCCAGCAGCTGAATCGCTTTTACAGGAATAATGGGCATAATGAATCATCACCTCTCATGAAGCTTAATACTAAGGAATTACATAATTGATTATAGCATATTTTGTGAAAAACGCATTCTTGTATTAGAAGAAAAACAAAGTGATCCTTGAGTCGGTTACGGTTTGTGCTGACTAACGGTTTTCGGATAAAGCCGAAGCCTGGGGTGTGTCTGAAAATTTGTAACAGTTCAGACAGGTCTGTGCACTCGCTGCGCTGACCGTACGAAAACGCAGTGGCCGAAGGGCATCTGCCCCATCGCGTAGCGATTCTCATGGGCAGATGCCGTAACAGTTCAAGGGGTATCTGAACTGTTACGAAAATTCATTCCCGGCATCTTTGCAAACTGTGACGCACATCTGCCAGAAAGTAATTTTCAGACCCACTCTAAGGTGCTGGACAACTTGTGTGCAATTTTGGCTTGCCAAGATTTCTTACTTGCATTTTAACATAATTTGTGAAAAAAGCAATGATAATCATAAAAAAATCCCTGATTAGTGGGAAAAATGATGGAAAAAATAGTTGCAAAGCCAGATGGAATATGCTATCTTGTATATATCCGAACAAAAGAAGCTGGGGAAATCAACCGGAAAATCCAAACTGGTATGCAGTTTTGAGATAATCTTGTATGCAATTATCTGAGAGGGAATGTTATCTTGTACGAGACCATACGCAGGCCGGAAAAAAGCGGCAGAGAGAATATCATATACGAATTACTTAAGAACCAGATGCTGAATCTGGAATTGAAGCCGGGGGAGATGCTCAGTGAGAATTCCCTGGCAGCCCAGATGAATACCGGACGTTCCCTTGTAAGGGATGCCCTGGCACAGCTGATGGAGGAGGGCTATGTGGTGGTGTATCCCCAGCGGGGAACGGAGGTTTCCCTGATCAGCAGGAGCCGTGTCCGTCAGGCGGTACAGACGCATATTGTTCTGGAACAGGCGGCGATCCGGGAGATCTGTGAGACGGGCCTATCCGGAGAGCAGCAGCGGCAGCTTGCGGATATACTGACAGTCCAGAGAGAGAACAGAAGCAAGGAAGGGATTATGGACTTCATCATACGGGAGAGGGATTTTTACCATCTGCTGATGGAGTTTGGCGGCAGGGAACTGGTCTGGGAATTGTTCCAGCGGATGGAGTGTGATCTGCGGAGGCTTGATTATCTCCGGTATACGACATTTAACTATCAGGAGCATATGAGCTCTCTTTCAAGCTCCGACAACTCCATGGTGGAGGGCAGGCTTCTGCTGGATAAGCTGAAATGCCGGGAGACAGAGGCCGCCTGTCTGGTATGTTCCAATCATTTTAATACGGTCCTCTGGAGCTTTGATACCCTCCGCGGGATCTATCCCCAGTACTTTGCCGAATAGCCATTCCAAAGGGCTGTCTGGTTTTAAGTAAAATTTATAATTTTAAGACAGAAGGAGGTGGAAGACAGGTAACGGTTCAGGGGAATCTGGACTGTTGCGAAGACTATAGGGCAGTTCCGGGATGCCGGAACGAAGACAGCAGGGGCAAAAAGCCGCTGGCTGTTTTATGTCCGCGCAATAAGCGCCGGGAGGGGCCGGTCTTTCTGTACGGACTACAACTAAACTTTTGATACGAGGAGGAAAAATATGGAGTATGTTGTAGGTATTATTTTGTTGCTTTCTTTCTTTGGTCTGGCATATTATTGTATCAAGGGCCACAATCTGATGATCGGATTTTTGTGTATCACACTTTTGTGGACCATCCTTCCGCTGGCAGGAACCTTGTTTGCCAGCGCGGATTTTATGGCATCCAATGAGATTCTGCAGTTCAGTTCCAGAAAAGAACTGGTAGCTATTCTCAACAAGATTTACCAGAGCGCTCCCGAGGGCTGGGGCACCACACTGGTAAATGTATGCTGGGGCGCATGGTTTGGCCGTGTCCTGATGGATACAGGTATTGCTTCCACCCTGATCCGCAAGACCGTTGAGCTGGGCGGTGACAAGCCCATGGTGACCATCGCTCTTTTGAACATCGTTACCGCGCTGATCTTCACAGCCATGACAGGTGCGGGTCCGGTTATCGCCATCGGCGTTATCGTGCTTCCGATCCTTATGTCCCTGGGTGTTCCCAAGGCCATCGCTATGTTCTCTTTCATGGGATCTGTAGCGGCAGGTATCTATCTGAATCCGGTCAACTTTGCACAGTACCGTGCATTTTTCATCGGTGTTGATGATATGCCTGACTTTACCCTGGGATGGTATGCAGCTCACTGGGGCTATGCAGCCCTGCTGATCATGCTGGTAGTTACCACGGTTCTTTCCGCTGTCTATCTGAAGAAGTCCAAGACCTCCCATGCGTGGGCGGCCCAGACCCGTGGCGCGGCTCCGGAGAGGAATGCTCCCATCTATACCCTGATCCTTCCCATCGTTCCGGTGGTGCTTAAGATCTGGCTGGATTTCTCCGTAATCGGAGGATTCGTGATCGCTGGTTTTGCGGCTCTGTTCCTTTGCGGAAGAATGAAAGGTACCTTTACAGAGAACTGTCAGCTGGTCAATAAGCTGTACTACGACGGCGTGGTAGATACCGCTCCCCTGGTGGGCTTCCTTCTGACCCTGCCCATGTTCAACTCTGTAGCATCCTATGCATCTCCTTACTTTAAGGTGATCCTGGGCGGCGTTATGCCTAAGAGCGAACTGGTTGTCTGTGTGGTATTTGCAGTGCTCTTGTGTATGGGCCTGTTCCGTGGCCCCATGACCCTGGTAGGCTGTGGCGCGGCTACCCTGGGCGTGCTGTCCAATGTGGCTTCTTTCTCCGTACCGTTTTTGTATGCTGTATTTGCAATTCCGACGATTACCGTCAACATCGGAAGCTGTATCACCCAGTCCTGGGTTGCATGGGGACTTGCGTATACCAAGGTTGAGTCCAAGGACTTCTTAAAGCTTTCCATCCCCAATGCATATGTAACGGGTGTTCTGCAGTATCTGGCAGCGTTTATTCTGTTAGGCGGACTTGGAGCAGCCTGGTTCATCTAAATCTACATAGCTTTGGAAATATACCGCCAGGAGGGGCGTGGACACCGGAGACGTCCTTTGTGGAGACGGCGGGAATGAATTATAAGACACGCTTCAAAACGGGGATCCCGTAAATGATTGCCAGAGTCGGCTTGGCCTGACTCTGGCTACTGTTATAAAGTTCTAAAGAAAATATATTGCAAACAATTGAAAGGAAATGATAGAATGGCAGATCATGAACATAGAGCAGTCCGTATGGGAATTGATGTAGGCGGCACCTATACCAAATGTGTTGCCATGGATAATGAGACTCATGAAATCATCGGCAAGAACGAGGTAAAGACTACCCACGACCACAAGGACGGCGTGGCAGCCGGTGTTGTACAGAGTTTCCAGAACTGCATGCGTGAAAATAATATTTCACCGGAGGATGTGGTATTCGTAGCCCATTCCACCACCCAGGCGACCAATGCATTTATCGAGGGCGACGTGGCCAGCGTAGGGGTGGTCGGCGTGGCAGGCGGCGGTCTGGAAGGCTTCCTGGCCAAAGGACAGCTGGCTTTAAAGGATATCGTTCTGGACGAGAAGGTCGGCAGGAAGATCAAGGTGTACAACACATTTATTAAGAAGAAAATGCTGACCGATGAGGTGGTCAACAAGAATATAGATGATCTTGTGGCCCAGGGCGCCCAGGTGATTGTGGCATCCATGGCCTTTGGCGTGGACAGTATGGATGAGGAACTTAAGATCCATGACTGCGCGGAGAAGAAGGGGATTCCCGTATCCATGGCCTCTGATATCACCAAGCTGTATGGCCTGACCCGCCGTACCCGTACCGCGGCCATCAATGCGTCCATCGTGCCGAAGATGATGGCTACAGCCAATGCTACCGAGTCCTCCGTGCGTGCAGCCGGCGTCAAGGTGCCGCTGATGATCATGCGCGGCGACGGCGGTGTCATGGAGATCAATGAGATGCGTAAGCGTCCGATTCTGACGGCGCTGTCTGGTCCGGCTGCTTCCGTTATGGGTTCCCTGATGTATCTGCGCGCTTCCAATGCCATCTACTTCGAGGTAGGCGGAACCACAACCAACATCGGCGTGATCAAGAACGGCCGTCCTGGCGTAGACTATGCCCAGATCGGCGGACATGATACTTATATCAGTTCCCTGGATGTCCGCATCCTTGGATGTGCAGGCGGTTCCATGGTGCGTATCAATGACAGGGAAGTGGTGGATGTAGGTCCCCGTTCTGCACATATTGCAGGGTGTGAGTACGCCTGCTTTACTCCGGAAGAGGAGATCGTGGATCCCCAGATCGAGATGGTAAGCCCGAAGCCGGGTGACCCGGCAGACTATGTGGTGATCCGGCTTAAGAGCGGCAAGAAGATCTGCTTTACCAACACTGATGCGGCCAACGTCCTGGGGCTCATTGATGAGAAATACTTTGCCCACGGCAATGCCAATGCGGCCCGCAAGGCCATGCAGCCGGTTGCCGATAAACTGGGAATCACCGTGGAGCAGCTGGCGACCCAGATCCTGGACAAGGATTTTGAGAAGGTCAATGCCTGTATCAATGCCCTGGCAGACAAGTACCAGCTGGATCATGACAGCATGAAGCTGGTAGGCTGCGGCGGCGGTGCGGCATCCCTGGTTCCCTACTGTGCGGAGAAGATGGGGCTTCAGTACAGCATCCCGGAGAATGCGGAGGTTATCTCCTCCATCGGTGTTGCATTGTCCATGGTCCGGGACGTGGTAGAGCGTGTGATCCCCAATCCGTCCCAGGAGGATATCCGCGAACTGAAGAAGGAAGCAGCGGATGCGGCCATCGGTTCCGGCGCCTCTCCGGATACGGTGGAGGTACATATTGAGATTGACAGCCAGACCGGTAAGGTGACGGCTATCGCTACCGGTTCCACAGAGGTCAAGACCACAGACCTGCTGAAAGAATGTGATGAAGCAGAGGCCTGCGAGCTGGCCACCCAGGATTTCGGCGCCAAGGTTTCCGATATCCATCTGGCCGAGAGAACCGGTAAGTTCTATATCTATCAGGGCAAGCGGGATGAGAAGGCTCCGGTCCGTATTGTGGATATGAAGGGCTTTATCAAGGTTCAGTGCTCCAATGCCATGGTGCGCAAGTGTAAGGTCAGCGAGTACCAGGAGATCGTGGAAGAGCTGTGGAAGGATGGGGCAGTGTTCAAGACCGATACCGTGCTGCGTCCGGACTACTTTGTATGCTTTGGCCCGCGGGTGGGCGATTACAGCGCTGTGGATCTGGAACAGGTGCTTCTGCTGATGGATCTGGATCTTGGTGACAGGGAACCAGACGAGGAGGTCGTAGTGGTTGCCGCTATTTCCGATATTTAACCGTTACAGTTCAGACGGGCAGCCAGGTTGCCCGTCTGAACAGTTGCATTTAACATGTACTTTTGGAGTCTTTCTGCACCTGCCCTTAGGGCTGATTTTGAGAGTACATTTAACCAGACAGGGCGGATACTTGCTGTATGATGACGAGAGAACAAGTAAAAGAGGCGTTAAAACCTATCGCCCAGGGGCTTTTCGGAAAGCAGGGGACAACACGTTACCAGCGTCCCCATTTTCCCTTAAGGCCCCTGGAGACCATGCTGAAAGATCTGACAGGGATCCCGTTTGCGGACTGGTACCAGTATGCATTTTCCCGGGAACCTCTCAACGGCAAATTTCATGACGATCAGCGCAGGAAATGGATGGAACAGTCCATTTCCTGCGGATACCAATATGCAGACCGTGTCTGTAGGGAGTATCACTGCCAGACTCCGGAGGAGCTGGCAGAGGCCCTGGGGATGAAGGTCAGTTATCCGGCTTTTCCGGAGAAGACAGACCGTGTGCTGTTTGCGGAATTCCGTGTGCCGGACCAGATCAGTATCTATATGGATGCCATAGACAGGATACGCAGGTACCGGCATCTTCCGGAAGTGGAAGAGGCCCTGACGAAGGAGCTTAAAATCACAAGCCTTCTTCTGGCCCATGAGCTGTTCCATTTTGTGGAGGAGGCTTACAAGGCAGAGATATTTACCCGGACCGAGAAGATCCGTCTATGGTCTGTGGGCCCGCTGCACAATGATTCCGGGATTATGATACTGGGAGAGATCGCTGCCATGGCCTTCGCCCAGCGGCTGACAGGTATTCCCTACGCGCCTTATGTGATGGACGTATTCCTGGTCTACGGCTACTCACCGGAGGAGGCCAGCGGACTTTATGAAGAGATGATGCAGTATGCAGGAAGAGAGCCTTGTAAGTGACACATAAAAAATGTATAATATTGAAGGAGACTTACAATGAGTATGCGTATCCCATTTGATACTGTGAAGGAGACCGTGAAGAAGGCACTGATCAATGCGGGGCTTACGGAGGAACAGGCAGAGACCTGCGCCACCATTCATGCCCAGTCCAGTGCCGACGGCGTGGAGAGCCACGGGCTGAACCGTGTCCCCCGGTTTGTAGAGTATATCCAGAAGGGATGGATCAATCTGGACGGCAGGCCGGAGCTGGTGGGCGCTTTCGGAGCCGTGGAGAATTATGACGGACACCTGGGGATCGGGATTACCAATGCTCTGTTTGCCTCAGACCGTGCCATGGCCCTGGCAAAGGATCATGGAATCGGCTGTGTGGGTCTGCGCAATACCACCCACTGGATGCGGGGCGGCACCTATGCATGGCGGATGGCGGAGGCCGGTTTTGTGGGGATCAGCTGGATCAACGCGGAAAGCTGTATGCCCATGTGGGGCAGCGACGAGAAGGGGGTTGGCAACAATCCCATCTGTATGGCCATTCCCAGAGAGGACGGGGAGATCGTCCTGGATATGGCTATGAGCCAGTATGCATATGGGAAGCTGGGCGTGTACCGTCTGGCCGGAAAACAGCTTCCTTATCCCGGCGGCTTTGACAAAGAAGGCAGGCTGACCACAGATCCCGGAGCCATTGAGGAGACCATGCGGATCCTTCCCGCAGGCTACTGGAAAGGAAGCGGCATGGCGATCTGTCTGGATCTGATGGCCGCAGTCATGGCCAACGGCAACACGGGCATTGACCAGGACGCGGCTGTCGGCGGAAGCTGCGGAGGGTGCTGTCAGATCTTCATTGCTTTCAATCCTTATCTGTTTGCCGCCAAAGAGGAGGTTCAGGCCAAGATCAACCGCCGTGTAGCGGCGGCAGACGCCTCCCACCCGGAGCGGGAGGGCGGAAAGATCAGCTGTCCGGGTGAACGCAGCGTAGCCACCCGTGCCCGCAGTATGAAGGAGGGCGTGGTTGTGGATGAGGCCATCTGGGAGCAGGTCTGTGCTATCGCCGGAGGAGATCTGGGCGTGAAGGACATTGCAAGTTTTTAGGATTTGTCAGAAAGGAGAAGATTAAGATGTTTTTTTCAAATGTAACCATTGCAAGAAAGTACAACTATCTGGAGGACAAGTTCCTTGCTGCTTACAAGTGGCTGGAGGAGACGGATATCGCCGCCCTGCCGGTGGGAAGCTATCCCATCCTTGGTGACACGGTGGTCGCCAACATTCAGGAGTATACCTCCATCAAGTGGGAGGAGGGTTCCTTTGAGACCCATGAGAAATTCTTTGATATCCAGTATGTGGTATCCGGCAGGGAGCAGTTCGGCGTATGCAAGCGGGAGGGCCTGGTGGTGAAGACCCGGAACGAGGAAAACGATCTGATCTTCTATGAGGAGCCGGCCTTAAGCGGCAGCGTGCTTCTGGAAGCAGGCGACCTGATTGTCGTCGCGCCGGAGGATGCCCACAAGCCCAGGATCCAGGCGGACGGCCCGGAGCCGGTGAAGAAGGTAGTGGTGAAGGTAGCTGTGTAAGCCCCCTGGGATATAGGGGCGTATAAGAAAAAGGACCATGAGGATGGAGCAATGAAAACTCCATCTTTATGGTCCTTTTCATATGTTTTATTTTCCGCGCTCTTCCATGGCGTGAACCAGCTCCACGATCATCTCGTGGGCAGGTGCCGGTACACCGCATTTCTTAGAAGCGCGCACCACAGATCCGCTGATGGTGTTGACCTCGGTCTTACGCCCATCCCGCAGGTCTGCGCAGATGGAGGTAACGCCCTCAGGGGAATCCAGAGAGGTCTGCCGCACCTTCTCGGTGATCTCGGCCTCATCGGCCTCAAGCCCCAGCCCGTGGGCTACGGCTACCGCCTCGTGGATCAGCTGCTTTGTAATGTTCCAGGCATGCTCATTGCCGGCGATGAAGCCCATGGGAACCTGAAGCACGCCTGTGACAGCGCTCAGGGATACGTTGGTGAACAGCTTGTTCCAGATGAGCTGCTGAATGTTCTCGTGTATATAGCCCTGGAAACCACAGGCATCCAGACATTCCTTCAGTTTCGGAAGGAAATTGCCCGTATCCGGGGTCAGCATCCCGATATTGGTCTTGCCGCTGCCACCGTGGCGTACGTGGCCGGGAGCCAGGACTGCACCATTATCCTCGGTGGTTCCGATGATGATATGGTCCTCCGGGGCAAACTCCGAAAGAATGTCTTCGTGGCCGGAGCCATTCTGCAGGGTCAGCAGATAGGTGTCCGGTCCGATGATGCCCTTGTTGCTGCTTAATGCAGCCTTGGAGAATAATGCCTTTACAAACAGGATCACCAGATCCACCGGCTCTACACCCTCTGTGGAGGTAACGGCTGTGGGATGATATACTACATCCTCGCCGTTTTCCTGGAGAATCAGCCCGTTCTTATTGATCTGGTCAACCACAGCCTGGTTGGTATCCACCAGCCAGACATCGTTGTGAAGAGATAAATGTCCGCCGTAGATGGAACCCATTGCACCGGCGCCGATAACTGCAATTCTCATAATAAAACGGTCCTTTCAGTTATTTGATGATTTCTGGTAACAGTTCAGACGGGCAGCAAATCATGGAAGAAAATGCGTTGCAAACAGGCATTTTGTCTGCATAAGCCCTTCCTTCCATGATTTGATATCAGGCAGACGCCCGGTGCTTCCTGTCCCTGGTGATTTTCGGGGGCAGGAAGATGCCTGTCTGAACTTTTATGGTTTCTGACGGTTGTGCCAGATCATTATGAAAACTCAGCAAATCCTTCAATGGCGTAAGCGCGTACCGGACAGGAATCGGCTCCTTTGATGGGAAGGGGGCTGTAGGACATGAAGAATACGTTGGAGTTCAGCTCCTCAAGATTCTTCAGAACCTCCAGGAATACGATGTTCTCAGCCATCAGGATATCGTGGAAGGGCTTCACATCCTCATTGTTGCTCTCGATGGAAACACCGTCGCCAAAGCCCACGCATTTTACCTTATGGTCACGGAACCACTCCGCGCTCTCCTTGCCTACACGCAGACGCTTGTCAGCTTCTGTGTTCGTCAGGTTGGTGAAGGGCGGAATCTTGTAGGAGGAATCGACGATGACAATGTCGCCTTCCTGGATCAGACCTTTTGTGGCACGGTCAAGATCTGCTGCTGTGATGTGTCCGCACTCTGGAACCGTATCCTTTAGATCTACATAGATGGCTCTTCCCATGAAGGTGGTCAGCGGAAGATCTGCCACGCTGGGCCAGTTGTCATCGTGATGGTACGGGCACTCGCAGTGGGTTCCCAGATGGCTGGTCAGATCCAGGGCAGTGTGGAAATCCGGGATCGGGCCACCGGTATTGTAGCGGATCAGACGGCAGCGCCTGCTCTCAGTCTCGGGGTCCAGAACCTTGGTCAGATCAACAAGTCTTAAGTTGCCCAACTGGTAAACTACACTCATTTCAAATACCTCCTGATATTATGATAGTTTCTCGGTCACCAGGGAACCGGTAAGGGCCGTCCGCGGGAACGGATCAGGAAAAAGCCTGTACCATGTTCCGGCAGGGTGGAACGTCCCTGCCCCTTTCATACTAAAGGAAACCGTGTGACCGGTTCGTAATCTTATTATACAGTATACCAGTATACCGGTCAAGCATTTTTTTTCATTGACGCGAAAAAAAAAATACGGTATGATAGAGCATGAATAAAACTGGTATTCCCGCCCTGCCAAAGTTTAAAAAGCCGGTGCCGCAGGATCCTGGGAGTGCCGGAATATGTACTTTCGGAATCTTACCGTGCCGGATTTGTCAGGCTCCGGGAGTATGCAAAAATATCCGCAGGAGGAAAGCTCATGGAGAATAGAAGTCCCTTACAGATACAAGCCTATGATTACCTGAAGAATATGATCCTTTCCGGCCAGCTGGATCCTAATGTACTCTACTCAGAGACGAAGCTGTCTGCCCAGATCGGTGTTTCCAGGACTCCCATGCGGGAGGCGATTCAGTGTCTGAGCCAGGATGGTTATATTACCGTAGTCCCAAGCAAAGGCTTTATGATCCGCACCCTCAATGAGCGGGATATGGAGGAGACGATCCAGATCCGCTGCGCCGTAGAGGGCTTCTGCGTCCGTCTGATTGCGGCGGAGGCAGCCACGAAGAAGGGCCAGAAGGCCCTGGCAGACCTGGAGAAGCTTCTGGAGAAGCAGGAGAAGGTACTGAAACAGAAAAACGGACCCTGCAAGGAGAATCTGGAAAAAGGCACCTGGACCAAGGCCAGTCTGGAGCAGTTCATGGAATATGATCACCAGTTCCACCGGATTCTGGTAAACTATGCCCAGAACAGGGAATTCCAGCAATTGTTCCAGCGGTTCATGTATCTGATCCACCTGACTACTTCGGAGGCGCTATCCGTGCCGGGAAGAACCGAGGACACCTTAAAAGAGCACAAGCTTGTCTGCTCCTATCTGAGGGAAGGAGACGGGGAAGCGGCTTGCAAGCTGCTCATGGTTCACCTTCTGATGCCCCTGACCATGCACCTGACCGGAGAGGAAGCCCCGGGAGCACCTGGACGGTGAAGTCTTCTGTGGCGCACTGCTGGATTTTACCATAAAATATAGTTATAGTTCACAAGGCGGGGAAAACTGGACAAAATAGGCATCAAGCTCGCTTGTAAGACTGTTTTTGTACAGTTTTCCACATCGGGCGTCCGCCTGATGCTTCTTGTCCCCGGCATTTTTCGGGGGAAAGAAGATGGCCCCGTATGAACTGTTACCTGAAATATAAACATAAATAGAAAATTACTTTAATTCCTATTGAAATACTATGAATTAAATAGTATAATGCAATCATTGCGGAGTGACTGTCGCCCTTTTACGGATGTCAGACATTTATTTGGGCCTGTTCCGGGAAGCAGGGGGCGGATCATTTCCAGAAAGGTGGATCATATAGTTTATGGATAAAGTGATATATTTAGATAATGCAGCGACCACAAAGACCCGTCCGGAAGTAGTGGAGGCTATGCTTCCGTATTTTACCGAATACTACGGAAATCCCTCCTCTGTCTACGAGTTCTCTACACCTGTGAAGAAGGCAGTGGCCCAGGCCAGGGAGATTCTTGCCGCCTCCATCGGGGCCAAGCCCAATGAGATCTATTTCACAGCCGGCGGCTCCGAGGGTGACAACTGGGCCATCAAGGCCACGGCAGACGCTTACCAGAATAAGGGAAAACACATCATCACCAGCAGGGTCGAGCACCATGCGGTGCTGCACACCTGCCAGTATCTGGAACAGCACGGTTTTGAGGTGACCTATCTGGATGTGGATGAGCATGGTGTGGTGAAGCTGGAGGATTTAAAGGCAGCCATACGCCCGGATACCATCCTGATCACCATCATGTTTGCCAACAATGAGATCGGTACCATCCAGCCGGTGAAGGAGATCGGCCAGATCGCCAGGGAACACGGGATTCTGTTCCACACCGATGCGGTTCAGGCCTACGGCCATGTGCCGGTAAATGTGGACGAATACTGCATCGATATGCTCAGTACCAGCGGCCACAAGATCAACGGCCCCAAGGGCATCGGCTTCCTCTATATCCGCACGGGCGTGAAGATACGCTCCTTTGTCCACGGCGGCGCCCAGGAGCGCAAGCGCCGTGCCGGCACGGAGAATGTACCCGGCATCGTGGGATACGGTGAAGCGGCAAAGCTGGCCATGGCTACCATGGAGGAGCGCGCGGCGAAGGAAAGCTCCCTGCGGGATTATCTGATGGAACGGATTATGAAGGAGGTTCCCTATACCAGGATCAATGGAGACTGTAAGATGCGCCTCCCCAACAATGCCAACTTTGCCTTCCAGTTTATTGAGGGAGAATCTCTGCTGATCATGCTGGACGGCAAGGGAATATGCGGCTCCAGCGGCTCCGCCTGCACTTCCGGCTCCCTGGATCCCTCCCATGTGCTGCTGGCCATCGGCCTGCCCCATGAGATTGCCCATGGTTCCCTGCGTCTGACTCTCAGTGAGGAGAATACCAGGGAAGAGATGGACTATGTGGTGGAGAACATCAAGGCCATTGTCCAGCGTCTGAGGGATATGTCGCCGCTGTATGAGGACTTTGTGAAAAATCAGGCAAAGCAGTAGGATACACAGCCGGATAATTGCATATAGAAAGATTAAGAGGAGATCAGTAATGTATACAGAGAAAGTGATGGATCATTTCCAGAACCCGAGAAACGTGGGGGAGATTGAGAATGCAAGCGGTGTCGGTACCGTAGGCAACGCCAAATGCGGGGATATCATGCGGATATTCCTGGATATTGATGAGAACCAGATCATCCGGGACGTGAAGTTCAAGACCTTTGGCTGCGGCGCGGCCGTGGCCACCAGCAGTATGGCCACGGAGCTGGTGAAGGGCAAGAGTGTCCAGGAGGCCATGACCGTCACAAATAAGGCTGTGATGGAGGCCCTGGACGGGCTGCCGCCGGTGAAGGTACATTGTTCCCTGCTGGCCGAGGAGGCCATTCATGCAGCCTTGTGGGACTATGCCCAGAAGCACGGAATCGAGATCCAGGGGCTGGAGAAGCCTAAGACAGATATCGGCGAGGAAGAAGAGGAAGAAGAGTATTAATGCAGAAAAAAGTGGTGGTTGGTATGTCAGGCGGCGTCGATTCATCGGTGGCCGCCTGGCTTTTACAGAAGCAGGGATATGAGGTAACAGGAGTCACCATGAAGATCTGGCAGGACGAGGAAATGTCCATTGAAGAGGAGAATGGCGGCTGCTGCGGCCTCAGCGCGGTAGAGGATGCCCGCCGTGTCGCATGGCAGCTGGGGATCCCCTATTATGTCATGAATTTTAAAAAGGAGTTCCGGAATCATGTGGTGGATTATTTCATTAACGAATACATTCATGGCAGAACCCCCAACCCCTGTATCGCGTGCAACCGTTTCGTCAAATGGGAGGCCCTGCTGGACAGGAGTCTGGCCCTGGGGGCGGATTTCATAGCTACCGGCCATTATGCCCAGGTGGAGCGTCTGGCCAATGGACGCTATGCCCTTCGCAAGTCGGCTACAGCAGCCAAGGATCAGACCTATGCCCTCTACAATCTGACCCAGGAGCAGCTTTCACGCACCCTGATGCCTGTGGGCTCCTATACCAAGGAGGAGATCCGCCGGATGGCCGGGGAGCTGGATCTGCAGGTGGCTCACAAGCCGGACAGCCAGGAGATCTGCTTTATCCCTGATCACGATTATGCCCGGTTTATCCGGGAGCACACAGCCAGCCCCCTTCCTATCGGCAATTTCGTGGATCTGGAAGGCCGTGTGCTGGGACGTCACGCAGGCATCACCCATTACACCATAGGCCAGCGCAAAGGCCTGAACCTGGCTATGGGCCGCCCGGTATTCGTGGTGGAGATCCGCCCGGAGACCAATGAGGTGGTCATCGGAGACAGCGAAGATGTATTTACAGATTCCCTGGTCTGCGATAGAATAAACTGGATGGCAGTGGACGGCCTCCATGGACAGACTATGGAGGTAGATGCCAGAATACGTTATAACCACAAGGGTGCACCCTGCACGATCCGCCAGATCGGGGAAGATCTGGTGGAATGCCGGTTCCGGGACAAGGTCCGTGCCGTGACACCGGGACAGGCAGTGGTGTTCTATGACGGAGATTATGTAGTTGGAGGTGGAACGATCCGGTGAGAAGAGAAAAGACAGGAAATGTCCAGGCGTCCGGACGTCTGGGAAGGATTCTGAAAAACAGCAACAGACGCTTTCTGCTGGCAGGAGCTGTACTGTCAGCTGCCATACTGGCAGGAGGCTGCCAGGGGCAGAAGTATGAGAAGATAGGGCTGGGGGCAATGGAGTCCCGAACCGGGAACGAGACGGAAAGCCCGGGCCGGACCATATCAGATCAGGTTATGGCGGAGAAAGCAGCAAACGAGACGGACCAGACAGTGGCCGGGGAAGTTTCCGGCCAGTCAGAAAATGCATATGAGTTAGAAAGCAGCACTGTGGAATTTGGTTCTACCAGGGAGACTGTACTGGCTATGGAGAGCCGCGATGAGACAGTATACGTCAATGCTACAGACTTAAATGTCCGCAAAGCCCCCCAGACCAATGCCCAGGTAGTGACCCGGCTGAATACCGGCGCACAGCTGAGGCGGACCGGATATACCGCCGAGTGGAGCCGGGTGATCTGGCAGGAGCAGGAGTGCTATGTGGCTTCCCGTTTCCTGACTACGCAGATCCCTCAGGTACCGGCGCCTCCCGCGGCCGGCAGTGCCGGGGGAGACAGCGGGGCAGGATCAGCCGCCAGCGGAACAGGGACTCAGGAGGGAGCGGTAGGACTGAACCCTGACTGGAAATACGCCGGATATGCAAAGATATCCTCCGGACAGGCGGTGCTCTACCGGGCCGGTGAGAAACGGAGAGGGAAGGTGGTCTGCGTCAATGCAGGACACGGCACCAGCGGCGGCTCCAGTGTCAAGACCCAGTGCCATCCCGACGGTACTCCCAAGGTTACCGGAGGAACCACCGGAGCAGGCGCCACCTCGGCAGTGGCCGTGTCCAGCGGTATGCAGTTTGCAGACGGCACCCCTGAGGCAAAAGTGACCCTGGCCATGGCCAAAGCCTTAAAGGACCGGCTTCTGGCAAGGGGCTATGATGTACTGATGATCCGGGAATCGGACGACGTGCAGCTGGACAACATTGCCCGTACAGTCATTGCCAACAATATGGCAGACTGCCATATCGCTCTTCACTGGGATTCCACAAGCAGCGATAAGGGCGCATTCTATATGAGCGTTCCCAATGTGGCTTCCTACCGTGCCATGGAGCCGGTAGCCTCCCACTGGCAGGAGCACCATGCATTGGGCGACAGCCTGATTGCCGGACTCCAGGGAGCAGGTGTGAAGATCTTTTCCAACGGAAAGATGGAGATGGATCTGACCCAGACTTCCTACTCCACGGTTCCTTCCATTGATATCGAGCTGGGCGACAAGGCATCGGATCATTCGGCAGCGACCCTGGACAGGCTGGCCGGAGGGCTGGCAGATGGGGTGGAGCTGTTCTTTGGAAGATAGTGGCTGACGCCTGGGGCTTCTTGTCCCCGATGCTTTTCGGGGACAAGAAGATGCGCCCCGTGAACAGTAACGATATGTTGCCAGACAGGCTGTAATTTAGCGAAAAGCAGTTTACAAGCTTCGCCAGAACGTGTATAATTAAGAAAGCAGAGTTCTCTTGCAAGGGTGCAAAGACTTTGGCATACTTGTAATGAAATTGGAGACGTAGCGAAGAGGCCGTAACGCGGCACACTCGAAATGTGTTTGTCGGGGTTAAACCTGGCACGAGGGTTCGAATCCCTCCGTCTCCGTTTTTTAGGAATCCCCGGAAAACCTGGTTTTCGTTGAAAATCAAAGGTTTTCCGGGGATTCTAAATATACATTAATCGGTTTAAATCATACAAAAAGACATGTAAAACAGCAAGAGTATCACACGAAATATCACACGATATCACACGCTATTTTGTCGAAATGTTCGTTGATCTTTTTGTTCTGCCGGACAGTTTCGATATCGATTGCATTTCTGTATACGCTCTTCATTACATTGTCACTGGCCCATCCGCCGCGCTGGAGAATATACTGGTCAGGCACCCCGATCGCGTGCATGATGGACGCGGCATAATGCCGAAGATCGTGGAAGCGGAAATGGGGAAGTCCGGCCTTCCGGATCGCCACCTTAAAGCGGTTACTTACCCCATCGGGGTCAAGCCTAATGATTCTCCCGGTTCTTCCTTTTATCTTCTGGACGACAAACTCCGGGTATTCAATAACGCGGTACGAGCTGTATGTCTTTGGCTGTTTTATGTGCCACTGCCGGTCGGGGCCAGGAACCATGCTTTTGGTCACGGATACTTTGTTTCCCTTTATATCAGATGCTTCCAGGGCACAAATTTCGCCCCGGCGCATGGGGCCGAATGCTGCCAGCAGAACAGCAATCTCCAGCTCTGTTCCTGCTATCACGCTTAAGAGCTGTTTAAGATCATCGTCAGATGGGCAGTAAAGCTCCGGGCGCTTCTTTTCCGGCAATGTAACCTTAAGATGCAGATCCGGCGCGAACATGTCGACAGTGGCCGAGAAAAGTCCGTATACATTCCGCACAGTTTTGGGAGAAAGCTTTTTGGAGAGATCACTGATCCATATCTGTACTTTGGTACTGTCCAGTTCATCAAGATACAGTTCCCCTATTTCCTTTAACTGGTTGTTCTGCATTCTTACATAGCCCCTTATGGTGCTGGGTGATAAGACCCCAGCCTTGGCATCGATATAACGGCTTACTGCGTCAAACAGCGTGATTCTTCCAGATCGTTTCTCTGCTTTCCTGGCCTTCCACTGGGCGGCCAGATACCGGGCTTCCTGTTTGGTGGGGGCGGTGAAGGATTTGTAATGTTTCTTTCCGGCAGTATCTGTGTAATCATATACCTGGATGCGGATATTGCCGGAGGGTAGTTCGTTCTTTTTCTTTCTTGCCATCGTATCATCCTCCTGAAAATGGGTATAAAAATACACCTCTTGCCAAGGTGCTCCAGGGATGATATAATTTCTATGCGATTGAAGATTATATCTTTCTGGAGCAGTCCAGCAAGAGAAATCTATGTAAAGCCGTCTGGTGCGCCAACATCAGGCGGTTTTGCATATTTGACAATTGGGGCTGGATCGTGTATAATATGCTTAACAAGACAGCCGGAAGGTGAGTGCAAGTCACCCGTCCCGGTGAATAAGCTTCAAACTATTAAGAAATAGCCGTCTACTTTTTTCGGGAGCAGGACGGCTATTTCTTATTTTTCAGATTCAGAATCGCGACGATCAGAAGACCGGCGGTCAAAATGACCATGAATTCCTCATATGTACTCATAATAATCACCCCTTTTCCGCAAGACTCGGAACGGGTGAGAGCACGTCCCCCGGCTGCCCGGGTAAGCATATTATATTGTCAGGGTGCAAAGCAGTAACTGGATCAGGCGATCTCCTCGATATGCTGCTTGATTCGGCGGATTTCATTCTCCATTCTGGTTACCCGCAGGAGCAGCATTTCCTTTTCATTCTCCACCCGGAGGGCGTCATCCAGCTTCCGGGAGAGATCAAGATGGCCCTCAGCTATAATGGCGATTTCCTTGTTGGTTTCATTTTCCAGGGTCAGTTGGATTTCCGTTACTTTTCCTTCAAGGTTATCCATCCTGGAGTCCATCTTGTCAAGCCTTTCGTGTATGGGTTTATTCAGTTCCCCCACAGTTTTACTTACGATTTCAGTTATCATTTCCAGATCTTTCTTTTCTAACATTTCTTTATCCTCCTTTCGTTTTTTAACTAATCACTGACAACCTCATATGGTCCTTCCGGCTTCCCGATCACCTTTCCCATGCAGACAATATTATCGTATTCTGATACCCGGATATTTGGGTGACGATGGTGCTAAATTGACCTATCTAACTTTAATATGTAAATTTTTATTCCCAGCTGAAATAACTAAAATAAGTTCCTCTTCACTGGAAGCTACTGAATCAGGAATTTCAAATGCTACAACACCGCTTTTAGTTGATAAAGGATTAACGCTGGTATTGTGCAGATCTTTACTATATCCCAATAATTGTGTGGCGCTAAATTCATAATCGTTCTGGTAAAGAATTTTTGCAGATATAGAGTCTGCCATTCCAAAGTTTGGTAAAAAGGTAGATGCGTTCTTCCCATTATTAGTTACAGCGATTTCGATAGCCAGATATTTGTTGCCTTCTTCTGGGTTGAATCCGGCAAAGTCATTTTCTTTAATTCGTTCTGATATTTCCGCATTTGTAACGATTATGCCCCAGTCATCAAGAGAACCTTCTTCGTTAAGGGCTAGTACAGACTCAGATGGAACGCCTGCTGTATCTTCAGATTCTGTTTCGACGATCGATTCTGTTTCTTCAAGAGCTTTTTTTAATTCGTCGTTTTCCGCCTGCAAGGATTCAACTTGTGCCTTTAAGCTTTCAATCTCTGCAGAGTTGTCTGGAGGGGTAGTAGCGGGAGTCGAGCACCCGCTTACGCTTAACATAATACCTAAAGTGACTGCTGCTAAAAACTTTCTTTTCATAATATACATCCTCTCTTTTGGATTTTTATTAAAAAGCCTAATGGCTGTTTAATCTCAGTTCAATCAGTTCCCTCGGATATCCCGTACAACTGCAAAAATATTCCTGGGTATATCCTGCATAACTTGATAACATATCATCAGTGATCAATAGATATGCCGCAAATAGGTTGGCCTGCCGTTCAATTTTTGAAGTTAGTAGCAGAGTCTTACTGCTCATAAACGCACAGTTCTCTTTTACATGCAGAATAGCATGTCCTAATTCATGTGCCATAACTACCTTGGCAAAATTATCTTCGAGATTGGAATTTATATATATACACTTATGTCTTTTCAGGTATTTATAATATCCTGAAATCCTGCCAAGCGGATACCGGAATACTTCTATATTCAGATAATCAGCTATCACAAAGGGGTCATTGGTTCCGCACAGTCTGGTGTAATATTGAATGAAACGCAGTATTTTGCTGTTCAAATTTATCACCTACTTTTTATTCTTGCGGGGATTGTATTTTTCTTTGTTGATGATCTTTAAATGTCTCAGGCTCATTCCAATAGCATCCCGCAGAAGCTCCTTTGATTCCGCATCAATTTCTTCTCCATTGTAACGCAGTGGGGAATCTTCTCCAGATTCAAGTTTATCCATGAGAGCGTCAAGGTCTTTGGCAATGTCGCGCTCATCCTTTGGGGTGAGAGTGATTTCTTTTTTTTGAGGTTCCTCTTCACCATTCATTAGATAATCAACAGTTACCCCAAAATAATCAGCTATCTTTTTCATATTATCTGTTTTTGGCGTACTTCTCCCACGCTTCCAATCACTTAATGTTGACTGGGTAACGCCAGTTGCTTTGGATACTTTATAAGCTGTAATACCGAATTTTTGTAGTAATTGTTCAAAAATCTCATACATAACTATGCACCTTTCACAAATAGATATCAATACTATGGAAAACCGAAAATATCTATTGACTTTATCGGAAATGCATAGTATAGTATGAGCATGCAATGGAAAAACGATAAAAATTTCATGCATACTACGGAAATGTTGTTGCTTCGTCTGGTAAACAAAGCATATCACATTTCCGTAGTAATTGCAATAATAATGATATGGAAAGGTGGTGTAAAATTGTACAAAAAATTTTCTTCTCTTTTGGAAGAAAGTAACAAGACTGCGTATCAGGTATCAAAAGAGACAGGAATTGCTCAGTCAGTATTGTCTGATTGGAAAACAGGCCGTAGCAAACCCAAAGTGGATAAGCTGGCAGTGTTGGCGAAATATTTTGGCGTACCGATTGAGTATTTTTTGGAATAGGGGGTGAGGGAGGATGACTATAAGGGAACGGCTCCCATATTTACAGGACTACTATTCCCAGAAGATTATGGAGCTATTTGCAGAGGGACTTCCGGAAGAATTAAAGCCGCCTATCGATATGGGGTTAAAAGCCGGGATATCGTATGAAGAAGCTGAAAAGATTCTTGAATATACAGCATCCCAGCTTAGAAAGAAACCCGTGATTTTCACTCCTTAGAGTAGAAAACGCTGTAATGGCCAGAACCGTTTTCTAATTTTGATTCAAAAATTTCCAAGGAGGATAAGGCGGATAACAAATCCTTAGCCGCATTTGATGGAAGCACTTGTCCGCAATTAGGGCAGCATATTTCAGAAGGATGTGCAGAACCAGCTTTTATTTCAAATGAGGCTCTGCAGGTGCAGGTGATTTTTACTATCATTTTAATCTTCCCTTTCTATGTACTCAGCCCTGGCGGGGGCTTGTAAGTACAGTATAAGGGAGAATAGGGAAAATATCAATGGGAGGTGAGGGCGTGGCAATCAAAGGCTGCACAACCATAGCAGAATACGCCTTCCGTCGCTGGATGTGTGACCAGGGATTCGCAGAAGGTTATTTCACCCTGGAGATGTCCGGGAACGAGGGAACGGTCAGGGACAGTAACGGTGATACACTTCTGCTGGTTTATGACAGTAATGAAAATTGTGTATATGTAAAGGAATAGGAGGTGAGCATGTGAAAAAGGCTCCATACCAGCAGATGCATGAGGACATCAACGCGATCATAGCTGAGCTCAAGGCCCGGAAGGGCTGGACAGATAAGGAGATTGGAAAATACATTGGGGACAATGGTATAAAAGCTGACAGTGTCAAGCAGAAGCGGCAGCAGAAAGATTTTCCCAAAATCAGATTCTGTGATCTGTCACTGATTCTGGACTTAGCCGGATATGATATCAGATTCGTAAAAAGAAATGCTTACAGATAAGCAGGAGGAATGCATGATGCATAAGGAAACTATAACAGTAAACAACCAGGCAACCGTCATAGGGGAGATTACCAGCGCCCCCGTTTTCAGCCACGCAACCCTGGGAGATAACTTCTACCGGATGGAGGTGTCATGCCCCCGCCTGAGCGGGTACCATGACGTGATCCCGGTCACAGTGTCTGACCGCTTGGTGGACATGGAGGAGATGGCGGTGGGCCGGACGGTCTGTGTCAGGGGGCCGTTCCATTCCCGCAGCTTCCATGATGCAGACAGGGTCCGGGTCATGCTGTCCGTGTCTGCCAGGGAGACCGGCTTCATAAGCGGAAACGGGACAGACCCCCGAACCAACAACCAGATTTTCCTGGATGGGTATATCTGCCGGATGCCGGTTTACAGAAAGACGCCCCTGGGACGGCAGATAACGGACATCCTGCTGGCAGTGAACTGCTCCTTCGGGAAGAAGGACCGTATCCCGTGTGTTGTCTGGGACCGGGGTGCCCGCTATGCCGGGAACCTGCCCGTGGGAACCCGGGTCACCGTCCAGGGCCGGATCCAGAGCCGGGGCTATACCAAACGGTTCCCGGACGGTACGGAAGAGGAACGGACAGCCTTTGAGGTGTCGGTAAGCAGTATAGCCCGGGCAGGGGAATACGGGGAGCCAGAGGAGGGGACATGGTGCTGAAAAAGGCAGGACATGACGCGGTGAAATGCCAGGCCCGGGAGCAGGCGGACAGATGGAAGCAGCAGATCCGTGAGGCGGACAGCCAGCGGGAGAGGGACTACCTTGTGGCCATGTGGATGGGGTACTTAAACGGCCTGCGGATGGCGGACGTGATTACCTATGCGGACTACACAGAGCTGTACACCGGGATGAAGCAGTACGTGGAAGGGTTTGGGGCAGCGCAGGAAAAGGCACAGAAAAAAGCCGGACCCCCGGCGGGCAGAACCGCAGGAAGTCCGGAACACAAAAATAAGCTTATACCCGGATTATAGACCGGGAGGAAGGAAAAGTCAATGGTAAAAGTGACAGTGGAATGCAATGGTGAGGTGGTCACCAGGGAGGGGAACCTGGCGGTTGTGGCGGTGGCATCTGATGAGGAAGACAAAGTGGCCTGCGAGCAGATCGTGCGCGGACACGGTGCCCTGTACCTGAACGCAGCCATGTTGGTGCTGGCTGAAAACCTGCCCACGGTGCTGGCGGAACGCACCCGCGACCCGTACTGGGTAGTGGCGAACCTGGCAGAATTCAGTATACGGGCAGAGGACGCCGTAAAAGAGTGCAGCCGCAGGCTGCTGGGGAAACCCGGGAAGCGCCGGAAAGAGACGGGCGGCCACCGTGAAAAAGCAGAAGAGGCACAGCAGTCCTGAACTGCCTGCCGGACTGTCCCGTGGCAGGAAGATACTGCACAGTGAAACCTGTATAAAAATTATGGAGGAAACAAAATGGCAGAATCAGTAAAAATCAACAGACTGGAAATAGAGAATGTCAAGCGGGTCAGGGCCGTGGTGGTGGAGCCCACAGCCTCGGGCCTGACCGTGATCGGCGGCAACAACGGCCAGGGAAAGACCTCCGTGCTGGACGCCATCGCCTGGGCACTGGGCGGGAACCAGTTTAAGCCCAGCGCGGCCAGGAGGGAAGGATCCGCAGTCCCGCCCAGGCTCCATATCGTCATGAACAGCGGCCTGGTGGTGGAGCGGAAAGGGAAGAACAGCGATTTAAAGGTGACAGACCCGGAAGGAAAGAAGGGCGGCCAGCAGCTCCTGAACGAATTTGTAGAGGAACTGGCCTTAAACCTGCCGAAGTTCATGAATGCCGGAAGCAGGGAAAAAGCCAGGACCCTCCTGGACATTATTGGGGTAGGCGGCCAGCTTGCAGAGCTGGACAGGAAAGAGGCGGAGCTGTGTAGCCAGCGCCTGGCCGTGGGCAGGATCGCGGACCAGAAAGAAAAGGCAGTGAAGGAGCTGCCCTGCTACCCGGATATGCCGAGGGAGCTGGTCTCCGTGTCGGAACTGGTCCGCCAGCAGCAGGAGATCCTGGCCAGGAACGGGGAGAACCAGAGGCTGCGGGAAAACCTGCACCGGCTGGAGCAGGAGCAGCAGTCCATCACACAGAAACTCCAGGAGCTTCTGCGGCACCAGGCTGAAGTGGATGAAAAAGTCCGGGTGGCCAGGCTGTCAGCAGAGGACCTGCACGACGAATCCACGGCAGAACTGGAGCGGAACATAGCCTGTGTGGAGGAAACCAACCGGAAGATCCGGGCCAACCTGGACCGGGAAAAGGCAGAGGATGACGCAGCCCAGTACCGGGACCAGTATGACCGGTACACGGATGGGATTGAGCGGATCCGCAAAGCCAGGATGGAGCTACTGGACGGGGCGGACCTTCCCCTTCCCGGCCTTTCCGTGGAAGAGGGGGAGCTGGTCTATAACGGCGTGAAATGGGACTGCATGTCCGGATCGGACCAGCTTAAGGTGGCCACTGCCATTGTGCGGAAGCTGAACCCCAGGTGCGGGTTTGTGCTGCTGGACAAACTGGAGCAGATGGACGCCGGGACCCTGGCTGAGTTTGGCCGGTGGCTGGAAGAGGAAGGCCTCCAGGCCATTGCCACCCGTGTGTCCGTGGGGGATGAATGCTCCGTGATTATTGAGGACGGTTATGTGAAAGGGCAGAAAGCCCCGGAAGGGGAGCCGAAGAAAGCCGGGTGGACGCCCGGACAGTTTTAAAGGAGGGACCATATGCAGATTATCAGGGGAAAGATACCGGGGGCCCGGAAGGTCATTGTTTACGGCCCGGAGGGCATCGGGAAATCCACATTTGCATCACAGTTCCCGGACCCGGTGTTCATTGATACAGAGGGAAGCACCAGGGACCTGGATGTGGCCAGGACGGAGGCACCTGCAAGCTGGCAGATGCTCAAAGACCAGGTGCAGTATTTTATTGCATACCCGGACGGGTTAAAGACCCTGGTGGTTGACACGGCAGACTGGGCGGAGCAGTTATGCAGCGCGGGCCTGTGCAGCCGGTACCAGAAATCAGGGATCGAAGATTTCGCTTATGGAAAAGGTTATGTATTCCTCCAGGAGGAATTCGGGCGGCTCCTGAACCTGCTGTCAGAACTGGTGGAAAAGAGGGGGATCCACGTGGTCCTGACAGCCCATGCCAAGATGCGCAAGTTCGAACAGCCGGACGAGATGGGTGCCTATGACCGGTGGGAAATGAAGCTTTCAAAGCAGGTGGGGCCCATGGTAAAGGAATGGTCCGACATGGTTTTATTCGCCAACTTCAAGACCTGGTCCGTGGCCGTGGATGACAAGGGGAAGAAGCGGAAGGCCCAGGGCGGGGCACGGGTCATGTACACCTCCCACCACCCCTGCTGGGACGCCAAGAACCGGTACGGGCTCCCGGAAGAGCTGCCTTTCAGCTATGACAGTATCCGGCATGCGGTTGAAGCGGGGAGCACCGGGAAAGCCGGGACGGGGTTTCCGGGGGCACCGGGGCCTGCGGGACAGCATCCTGCGGCCACGGGCCGGGCCATGCAGCAGCCTGCGGGAGCTGTACTGGCAGATCCTGCGGCACCAGGGGCTTATACGGCGGTACAGTCCGGTACGGCCCCGCAGTCCGGGATTTCCCCACAGCCAGGCCCGGCAGTACAGGCCTCGCCCGGAACGGCGGATGCCGGGCCGCAGCCTGCCGGGAACCCGGTACAGCAGACCCTGGATTTAAGCGGGCCTGCCCCGGAAAATTTCCCGGACAGGTCCCTGGACATCCCGCCGGAAACGCCTGGCGGGGACATGTCATCATTCCCGCCGGACCTGCGGATACCCAAAGCACTGCGGGACCTGATGGCGGCAAACGGCGTGTGTGAATGGGACATCCAGAGCGTCGTGGAGGCAAGGGGGTACTTCCCGGCAGACATGGACATCTGGGACTACCCGGAGGACTTTATAAACGGGGTACTGGTGGGAGCCTGGCCCCAGGTCCTTGCCATGATCCGGGAGATGAAGGAAAACAACGCAATTCCGTTTAATTGAGGAGGATTACATTTATGCAGAATACAGCAGTAAACGAAGAACTGGAGTGGAACGGCACACTGACAGAGGACGCGCAGGAGTATGTGCTCCTTCCGGCCGGTGACTATGATTTTACCGTGGACAGTTTTGACCGGGGACGGCACGGGGGCAGTGAGAAGCTCCCGCCGTGCAACAAGGCCATTTTAAAGATCCGGATCACCGCACCCCAGGGGACGGCGGTCCTCACCCACAACCTTTTCCTGCACAAATCCGTGGAGCGGCTTCTGTCAGCCTTTTTTGAGTCCATTGGGCAGAAGAAAAAGGGGGTGCCCCTCCAGATGGACTGGAGGATGGTGCCGGGTTCCACCGGCAGGTGCAGGCTGGGAATCCGTGAATATGAAGGAAATACCTATAACGAGATCAAACGGTTCTATCCGAAGGAAGGGCCGAAATACCAGGCAGGGAGTTTCTGACATGGAAAAGATGGATTTAAGGCCGTACCAGCAGGAGGCCAGGAACGCGGTATTCCGGGAATGGGACCGGGTAAGGCGGACCCTCCTGGTGCTTCCCACCGGATGCGGCAAGACCATTGTTTTTGCAAAGACCGCGGAGGAATGCGTCCGCCGGGGGATGCGTGTCCTGGTCCTGGCACACCGGGGGGAGCTCCTGGAGCAGGCGTCGGACAAGATCGCAAAGGCCACGGGCCTTAAGTGTGCTGTGGAGAAGGCAGAAGAAACCTGCCTGGGAAGCTGGTACCGGATCACGGTGGGTTCTGTCCAGTCCATGCAGCGGGAGAAACGGCTTTCCCGGTTTCCGGAAGACTATTTCGGCGCCATTATTGTGGATGAGGCCCACCACTGTGTCTCAGACGGCTACCAGAAGGTATTACAGCATTTCCCGGAGGCCAGGGTGCTGGGGGTGACAGCCACGCCGGACCGGGGGGACATGCGGAACCTGGGGGAGTATTTTGAGTCCCTGGCCTACGAGTACACACTGCCGAAGGCAATAAGGGAAGGGTATCTCTGCCCCATCAAGGCCATGACAGTCCCCTTAAGGCTGGACCTGTCCGGTGTGGGAATCCAGGCCGGGGACTTTAAGTCCGGGGAGATCGCAACAGCCCTTGACCCGTACCTGGAACAGATCGCGGATGAAATGGCGCGGCACTGCGCGGACAGAAAGACAGTTGTGTTCCTGCCGCTGGTAAAAACCAGCCGGAAATTCTGCGATATCCTGAACCGGAAGGGATTCAGGGCCGCGGAGGTGAACGGGGAAAGCCGGGACCGGACAGCAGTACTGGAGGGGTTTGGCCTGGGGGATTACAACGTGCTCTGCAATTCCATGCTGCTGACAGAAGGATGGGACTGCCCGTCCGTGGACTGTGTGGTGGTACTGCGCCCGACGAAGGTAAGGAGCCTTTACAGCCAGATGGTGGGGCGGGGGACAAGGCTGCACCCGGGGAAGGACCACCTTCTCCTGCTGGATTTCCTCTGGCACACGGAACGGCATGAGCTGTGCCACCCGGCTGACCTGGTGTGTGAAAACAGTGAGGTTACCCGGAAAATGACACAGAACCTGGAGGATTCCGCAGGCGTCCCGCTGGACCTCATGGAAGCGGAAAACAGGGCATCGGAGGATGTGGTGGCCCAGCGGGAAGAGGCCCTGGCAAAACAGCTGGATGCCATGAAAAAGCGGAAACAGAAGCTTGTGGACCCGCTCCAGTTTGAAATAAGCATACAGGCAGAGGATCTTTCCGGATATGTGCCGGCATTCGGTTACCAGATGGCCCCGGCCAGTGACAGCCAGTTAAAGACGCTGGAAAAATTCGGTATCCTGCCGGACGGGATCGAAAATGCAGGAAAAGCAGAGGTCCTCATAAACAGGCTGGCGAAGCGGAAAGAGGGGGGCCTTTCAACACCCAGGCAGATCCGGCAGCTGGAGGGGCGCGGGTTCCGGCATGTGGGAACCTGGACCTTTGACCAGGCCAATGCCATGATCAGCCGGATCGCCGCCCGGGGCTGGCGCGGGGTGCCGCCCGGTGTGGTACCGCAGACATATGTGCCAGAGTAAAGAATGGAGACATGACAGATGGACAGTTGTTACAGCCTGGCAGAAGTGCTGGACCATATAGACCCGGCAGAACTGGACTATTCGGAGTGGTGCGCCGTGGGCATGGCCCTGGAGCATGAAGGGTATCCGGCCAGTGTCTGGGACCGGTGGAGCGCAAGGGACCCGGCAAGGTACCATGAGGGCGAGTGCCGGCGGAAGTATGCCACATTCCACGGGAGCAGTTCACCCGTGACCGGGGGCACCATTGTGCAGCTTGCCCGTGACCACGGCTGGGTACCGGACCGCGGCCAGGAACTGGACTGGGACGGGATCCTGGAGCAGGACGGGCCGGAAATTGTGGACCAGAACTACATAGAAGCGGTGGAATTTTCGGAGCCGGGGCACTGGGACCCGGCCAGGGAGCTGGTGCGCTACCTGGAGACACTGTTTGAATCCACGGAGAACGTGGGCTATGTGACCGAAAGCTGGAAGAAGGACGGGCGTTACATGCCCACAAAGGGGTGCTGGGACCGTACTGCGGGCCAGCTGATTGAGGCACTGTCGGAATGCGGCGGGGACATTGGCAGTGTGATCGGGGACTGTTCCCCGGAGGCAGGCGCCTGGATCAGGTTCAACCCCCTGGACGGGAACGGCTGCAAAAACGAGAATGTCACGGATTTCCGCTATGCCCTTGTGGAGTCGGACTCCACGGACCTGGACCGCCAGAACGCCATTATCCGGGAACTGGAGCTGCCGGTGGCCTGCCTGGTGTATTCCGGCAATAAAAGCCTCCATGCCATTGTACGGGTGGATGCAGCGGATTACACGGAATACCGGAAGCGCGTGGACTACCTCTACAGCGTGTGCCAGAAAAACGGCTTAAAGACAGACAGCCAGAACCGGAACCCGTCCAGGCTTTCCAGGATGCCGGGTGTCACAAGGAACGGGAAGAAACAGTTCCTTCTGGATACCTGTATCGGGAAACAGGGCTGGCAGGAATGGTATGAATGGATCGAGGGGATTAATGATGACCTGCCGGAGCCGGAAAGCATGGAAGAGGCATGGAACAGCCTGCCGGAGCTTGCGGAGCCACTGATTGAAGGGGTGCTGCGCAAGGGCCACAAGATGCTGGTTGCGGGCCCGTCCAAGGCGGGAAAGTCCTTCGGGCTGATAGAACTGTCCATTGCAGTCGCGGAGGGCAGGAAATGGCTGGAATGGCAGTGTACGAAGGGAAAAGTGCTGTACGTGAACCTGGAGCTTGACCGGGCCAGCTGCCTGCACCGGTTCCGGGATGTGTACACGGCCCTTGGGTGGCGCCCGGAAAATTTAAGGAACATTGATGTATGGAACCTGCGGGGAAAGTCCGTGCCAATGGATAAACTGGCCCCGAAACTGATCCGCAGGGCAGCAAAGAAAAACTACACGGCAGTCATCATAGACCCGATCTACAAGGTCATCACCGGGGACGAGAACAGCGCTGACCAGATGGCCAGTTTCTGCAACCAGTTTGACAAGGTGTGCACAGAGCTGGGGTGCGCGGTAATTTACTGCCACCACCATTCCAAAGGCGGCCAGGGCGGCAAAAAGTCCATGGACCGCGCAAGCGGGTCGGGTGTGTTTGCCAGGGACCCGGATGCGCTCCTGGACCTGATCGAGCTGGAGCTGACGGAAGACATCCTGAAACAGCAGGAGAATGAGGCGGTGTGTGCGGCCTGCCGGGAATATCTGGATTCCTGCTGTGATTGGCGCAGTGACCTTTCCCAGGACGATCTGCTGAGCAGTGTACAGATGCTTAACTACTGCGAGAATAAGCTGGACAGGGCGCAGTGGGAGGCCCTGGGCGGCATCCTGGAGGCGGTGAGGGGGCAGGCCGGGGCGCTTACTGCATGGCGCATTGAGGGCACGCTGAGGGAGTTCCCCAAATTTTCTCCGGTAAACCTGTGGTTCCGGTACCCGGTGCACCAGGTGGACAGGGTGGGGATACTGGCGGATATTGACCCGGAAGAGGAAAAACCGGCACGGCAGAAAGGAAAAGATGCCCGGAAGAAGCAGGTGGAGAATGAGCGGGTGAAGAAACGGAATGAATTTGAAATAGAGTTTTCGAACCTGGAGCTGGAAGGGCAGGAAGTATCTGCCGAGGAGCTCGCGGAAAAGCTTGGAACGAATCCCAGGGAACTGCTTTCGTGGCTGGGAAACGGGGCCCGCCAGAAGAAAAACCTTAAGGACAGTTTTGAGAAATATATGGGTGAGGATGGGAAAATGCATGTTAGGCGGAAGGGGTAAACCAGTGCGCATAACCCGGTTGTGCGCACCGTGTGCAGGGGTGCACAAAACTGGTTTTGCGCACAGTGCGCACCCCTGCGCATAACCCGGTTGTGCGCATATGCGCATGGGTGCACAAAACCCGGTTATGCGCATATGCGCAGGGGTGGGTGCGCAGGACCCTTATATATTACATATATAACATGTGCTTGCGCACCCCACTCACGCGGGGGTAGGTAGTCGTGCGGGAAGCTGGCGCACGACGACCACCCACCCCGCACGTCTGAGTGGCACCAACCTTGCGCAGGGGGGAACAAAAAATTTGCACGTTAAAGGAGTGAAGCGGAATGACACTGGAGGAATACAGACGGGATATCAGCCCGTGTTTCGGATGCGGGTGCTGGAATCCGGATACGGGATGCAGCATGCCGGACCTGGACAGAGGTTATGCATGCCCTCTTGAGGCAGAGGGCGGGGATGACTATGGTGACTGAGTTCTTCCTGCCGGTGCTCCCGCCCACATCCACTCACCAGGAAAAGCAGGTGCATGTGGTAAACGGGAAGCCGGTGTTCTATGAGCCTGCGGAAGTGAAAGCAGCCAGGCAGAAACTGCGGGCCCATCTGGGACGGCATGTCCCGGCAGAAGTATTTATCGGCCCGGTAAGGCTCACAACCTGGTGGTGCTTCCCGGCATCCGGCAGGCACCGTAACGGGGAATACCGGGCCAGCAGGCCGGACACGGACAACCTTGTGAAGCTGCTTAAGGATGTCATGACAGAGCTGCATTTCTGGAAGGATGACGCCCAGGTGGCCAGCGAGGTGACAGAGAAATACTGGGCAGATATTCCGGGGATCTACGTAAAGGTGGAGAGCCTATGACCAATGAGCAGGTCAGGCAGGGGTTTGCAGAGGTGTACAACAGTTTCTGGTGCAGGTACAAAGACCGGCAGCCGGGGAAGGACTCTGCGGAGTGGGAGCGGATACAGACCCGCGGGGCGGTGCTCCGGAAGAAATATCCGTTCCTGGCAGAAACGGTTACGGACATGGTGGTGGAACTGGACCGGAGGATGCGGGAAAGGAGACAGAAATGAAGTTAAACGAGATATACAGCAGGCCGCTGAAGGAAGTTATTGCGGAACTGGAGCTTTCAGACATGAAGATTCATGCGGATGATAGCGGTGACGTAAAGGCAGTGGAGCTTAAATACACAGAGAAACAGACGGGGAGAGGGGCAGAAGCAGGCCCATGGCGGCGGTGAGTGCGGTGCGAAAGTGAGGTAAGTAGGTGAATACGGTTATAAAATACCCGGGGAGTAAATGGGGGCTGGCGGACTGGATCGCCGGTTTCTTCCCACCCCACCACAGTTACTTAGAGCCGTACTTCGGCAGCGGGGCAGTGCTCTTTAACAAGCCCAGGAGCAATATCGAGACGGTCAATGACCTGGACGGGGCAGGTGGTTAATCTGTTTGACTGGATTAAAAAAGACCCGGAGCGTCTGGCCCGTGAAATCTACTGGACCCCGTATTCCAGGCAGGCCTATGATGATGCATTTTCAGTAGAGCCGAAAGACAGCCTGGAAAACGCCGTGAATTTTTATATCCGCCTGAGCATGGGCCACGGCTTTAGAACAAGCGGCGAAAGGGTGGGATGGAAAATCGATATTCACGGACGGGAACGCGCCTATGCAGCCCTGGACTGGTGCCAGACACCGGAAAAGATCATGGAAGCAGCAGAAAGGCTACGGGGCGTACAGATTGAGCACCGGCCTGCAGCAGAAGTGATAACAAGATTCAACCAACCGGATGTGCTTATTTATGCGGACCCGCCCTACATGCTGGATACCAGGCATGGAAAACAGTACCGGTGTGAGATGGACACCAGGGACCACGAAAGGCTCCTGGACCTTCTCCTGGCCCATAAGGGACCGGTGGTCTTAAGCGGCTATGACAGCAGGCTTTATAGCGACCGGCTGAAAAGCTGGCACCGGGAAGAGCGGGAGAGTCGTACCCAGTCGGGGAGGAAGAGGCGGGAGGTGCTGTGGATGAACTTTGAGCCGGAGAAGCAGATCCGGATGGAGTTCGGGGAAGGAAGGGAGGCAGCAGGATGGAGCAGGTAAAAAAGAACGGGCTGACACTAAACCAGGCAAAGAGCATGGTTGATGCCAGTATCCGTGATATAAAAGACGGATTTGTGATAGTCGGGTGTTATCTCAGGATAATCCGGGAGGATCGTCTGTGGGAGAAATATTACAGCAGCTTCCGGGAATTTCTGGAAGCCAACTATGAGAAAGACAAATCCTGGGCTTCCAGGTGCATCAGTCTTTATGAGCAGTTCGGAAAAGAGGTCAGGCCAGGGGAACTGCCGGCCCTGGCAGAGCCTTACCGTGACTACTCGGCCAGCCAGTTAATAGAGATGGTATCCATGACCGAAGACCAGCGGCAGCAGGTAACCCCGGACATGCCGGTACGCCAGATCCGGGGGATGAAGCCGAAACGGGAAAAGGAAGCGGGGATTCAGGCAGAAGAACCGGCTACAGAGCCAAAAGAGGAACAGATTCCCGGTCAGATGGATATAACGGAATATCCGGGAGTGGCTGCGACGTCGCAGCAGGACGGTCCGGCACAGCGGACAGCGGAGGAAGAGCCGGAGGAAGGGCAGGAGGAAGAAATAACGGACTGCCAGGAAGAAGTTGCGACGTCGCAACTTCCGGAACCGGAAGCGTCGGAGGGGCAGCAGGATTCCCCCGCAGGGCTGTCTGCATATGGCACACCGGTGAGGAGGTACCCGGAAGGAAGCCTGACTGCAGCTGCCGGATGTGAGGGCGGGATGTACTACTGCTCCAGCTGTGCCATGGACTGCGGCATCCGGCAGGAGGCCCGCCAGTGCAGATATGCCACCATGGCCAGTCCGTTTCCGTGCGGGCAGATGGAAAAACTGGGGGAACTGGGGCAGAACGGGAGCTGCCAGTTCGTGGAGCACGGCCTGGCATACCATGCACCGGGGAGCGGAACAGCAGAACTGTGCTGCATGGAGTGCGGGAATATCTGCGGGGATGCCTGCCAGAGGGCACTGGCCGGGATACTGCAGGACGGAACGGAACCGGAGGAATCCGCCCCAAATGACCAGGAAACCGGAACAGAAGATCCAGAAACCGGAACACAGGACCAGGAAACCGGAACAGAAGCCGGAAATACCGGCAAGGAACCGGAAAAATCCGTTATTGATACAGATTCCGTGGAAGTGCCGAAGGCAGCTCCGGAACCACCTGCTGCCTATGACCGGCGGAAACTGGAGGAAATGATCAGGAAAGCCGAAGAAATGATCAAAACAGTGGAAGCGCACAGGGACGAAGTTGGACCAGACTTCTACACGAAACATGCCATGCAGCTTGAGGCATACCGGAACCTGCTGGAAGCGTATGAAGGGCAGGAGGCAGCAGGCAGGGAACCGGAAGAAGAAACCGTCCCGGTCCAGCCGGAACTCCCGGTCCTGAAAAACAATGACCAGCGGAAAGCATGGCTGAGAAACTACCGAGACTGGGGGCTGTGGTATGAGGACAGAAACATCGGCGCAAAGTATTACCGGTACATATTTGGCAACGGGGCGGTCCTGATCGTGGATGAATACCAGCATGGTGCGGACGGAATAGTGCCGGAATACACCAGCAGTTTCCTGCACCTGGTAGGAGGGCCGAAGCCGGGAATGAACCAGTCAAACGGCTGTAGCATGTGGCCGTACCATAAACGGTACTGCCGCCATTCGGACAGCGAATCCGAGCTGGTGGAATTTTTAAAAGCATTACAGCGGAAAGGGAAACAGAAAAGATGATGGTAAGACAGATCAGCAGAAAGGAAGCGCTGGAACTGGCAGCACGCGGATGTGAGGTTTTGATGATGGGGCCAACTACTGAAGAGCCGGGAGGCTGGGAGGACTATGAACCGGGAACCCTGGACAGACTGCTGGACGGCTGCCTTTTCTTCCGGGAAGTTCCGGCTTTGGAAAAGGACCTTTTCCAGGAGGTCACAGAAACACCACCGGCGGAACCGGCCACGGAAAGCCGGGACGGCAGCAGGCAGGACGCAGCAGAAACGGAACAGTCCGCAAAAAAAGAAGGCCAGGGGAGGCGTGTGAAGGTGGACACCGGAAAACTCATGGCCCTGCACAATGCCGGGTGGAGCAACATAAAGATCGGGCAGGAACTGGGAATCAGCGAGTTTACCGTAAGAAAATATCTGAAACAGATGAAGGAGGAGAAAGATGCAGCAGTGGAATAAAATGCTGACCAGACAGAGCCCGGACGGTAACTGGGAAGTAACAGGAATACCGTGGAGTGAGATCCAGGGAAGTCTTTACGGGGCACTGTGCAAACTCAGGGATTACGAAAAGACCGGGCTCCAGCCGGGGCAGATCCTGGAGATGAACGAACTGTACCTGGAGAAGTGCCGGGAAGTAAACGCCCTTAAGAGAAAAGACCGGTGGATTCCGGTGGAGTATGAAGAACAGAAACCGCCCCAGGACAGGTACATCCTTCTGTCATTCAGCAATTTCTCTGTGCCCGTGACTGGCCGGTACGAAGAAGATGACGGTGGCGGGGCATTCTATGCAGGCGATGACGGGGAAACATGCAGCCAGCAGTATCTCGTTGTAAATGCCTGGAGACCGCTGCCTGAGCCGTACAGAGAGGAGGGCGACGGATGATCCGGACAGACCGGAGAACCAGCAGCCAGCTGGCCTACATAACGGAGCGGTTCCGGCTCCACCAGGAAAAGGCCCGGTCAGAAGATCCGTTTGTGGCCGGTGTGGCCGCGGCGATGTGTGAAATTGAACTGTGGGAGATGTGGGCGCTGACCCAGGTACTGGGCCGGCCCCGGATACAGGGCACCAGAAGGAGGAAGCAGTGAAGATGAAGAAAGAAAAAGTAAAATGTTCAGAGTGTGAATTCTGCGAAGAATTCAGAAGTTACAGAAGGGATACCAGTGACTTCCGGTGCAAACACCCGGACCAGGATTATATTTACAGATATTTCATGGAGCGCCGTATGGTAAAATCCCATGGATATCTTGGAACCGGAAAAAGATACAGCCACGAAGTCCCGGTCAAAACGTCCCCCGCCTGGTGTCCCAGAAAGAAGGCACCGGAGAAAGGAGACAGCCTTCATGGCGCGAAGGAGAAAGCATAACAGCCATTCCGGTACCCACGGGGACCAGGAAAGACCGGGCAGGCAGCAGGACACAGAAACAGATACATACATCCGGTACGGACCGAAACCGCAGACATGGGCAGCAGGGATGCCGCCATACTGTTTCACGGAGCTGTGCCCGGACCCCGGGCTGCGCGGGCAGGGAGGGAACAAAGGCGGGAAATAGAATATCCGGAGGGAGGGATACCATTGGACAAAGCAATACTGGTCCAGTACTGCGAGATGAAAGAGGAAATCAGGGATTTAAGGCAGAGGATACAGAAGCTGGACCGGTTTCTGGAGCACCCGCCGGTGGTGTCGGATACGGTCAGGGGTACCAGGAAGGACGGGACCACCGGCCCGATCCGGATCACCGGCATCCCGAACCCGGAGTATTACCGGAAGCAGAATGCCCGTCAGAGGTACCAGCTTCTTCTTGAGCAGAAAGAGGCGGAGCTTCTGGAACTGACCTGCCAGGCCGAAGAGTACATAGAGAGCATCCCGCAGTCAGAACTGCGGATTATGTTCCGGCTGTATTATATTGACGGCTACTATTACGCAGGAGTGGCAATGCGGATGAACAGTATGTTCCCAAGGCGGAGATATACGGAGGAGAGTGTGAGGAAGAAGATCACAAGATTTTTTGAAGAAAATTGAAAAATGTCCGGCAGTGTCCGGTGAAAGTGTGGTAAGATGATACCATGCAGTAAGTGACGGCACACTTCTTGCAATCCTCCTTTTGACATAGCGGTGGCCAGGTGTCACAGCCTGGCTGCCGGATCGGTTCCGGCGGGCACCAGCGATAAAAGCGCGAAGACCGCTATTAACCTGGTTTATAGGCTCTCCATCCTGACGTTCCAGGCGCGAGAAGGCATCTGTCGTAAGATAGGTGCTTTTCTTTTGTCAAGATTTGTTGTATGATAGGAGAAAACAAGGGAGAGAAAAGTTATGGCAGGCTGGAATGATATTTTATATGAAATAAGAGATACCCCACCCCAGTTCGATTATGTGAGGCGTCGTTATTTAAAAAAGTTGAGTCAATATACGAAACGGAATACTATTTGCTATTATTCAAGCTGGCTGAGCAAAAGAAGTGCAAATAATTTAGATATTAACGATTCTGATATGACAGGTTTTATGAATGCGATAAAGGATTTAGATTGTTCTAAAGGATTGGATTTAATTTTGCATACACCAGGAGGAGATCCAGCGGCATCAGAAGCCATAGTTAACTATCTAAGGACAAAATTTAATAAAGACATTAGGGCTATAGTCCCTCAACTCGCAATGTCAGCAGGAACAATGATTGCTTGTGCGGCAAAAGAAATAGTGATGGGAAAACAATCGAGTTTGGGTCCTATAGATCCTCAATTTAATGGAATTCCTGCGTATAACATAAAATTAGAATTTGAGGAAGCAAAGGAAGATTTGTTAAGAGATCCACGAAATGCCCAGTATTGGATGATAAAATTACAGCAATATCCAGCGGCTTTTATGAAAACTGCTTTAGACGCTATTGCACTATCAGGCCAATTAATAGAAGAATGGCTTGGAAGTTGTATGTTCGATAAAAGTCAAGAGGGTGATAGAAAAACTATCCAGAAGATCGTTGATAGCTTAAATGAGCACGATAATTCTAAAAATCATGGAAGACATTTAGGCATAGATTTTTGTACAAATATAGGATTGAAAATTTTTCCATTGGAAAGTGACTCAGAACTTCAGGATCTGGTATTAAGCGTTCACCATGCGTACATGATAACAATGGATAGTACAGCTGCAGTAAAAATCATAGAAAACCAGGATGGAAAGCTCATGGTTTCAAACCAGCCACAATAGGCTTGTTAAGGCTTGAAATTTGTGGTAAGATGTATTTAACAATATTGAGGAGGCAAACAATGAAAACCATAGACACACGAGAAATACAAGAATTGTATGAGCTGTGCGGTTTAGATGCCGGTAAGATCGATCATATAAGAGGCAGTATAAATTTAGGTAAAATGAACAGCAAGTTAAATTCGGATTTCTCTCATATTTATGGGAATAGTAGCTCTAATAATTTAACTAATATGACAATTGCATCCAAGAAGCGTGGCTATTAAGGCTACTATATAGTGAATGAGAGGTGGCCCCCCAGCCATCTCTTTTCCTTTTTCCAAAAACCAACCAATAGGAGGTGATCCGGCATGGCCAGGGCACCAGACCCAAGGGCAGAGCAGGCTAAGGAACTGTACCTTGCAGGCAAAAAACTGGTAGAGATAGCGAAACATCTGGATTTGCCAGAGGGAACGGTCCGCCGCTGGAAATGCACCTATAAGTGGGGAGAAGAGAAAAGCGAACGCTCGGATAGAAAAAGCGAACGTTCGAAAAGAACAGAAAAACGGAAGCGGGGCGCCCAGCCTGGAAATAGGAACAGTTCCGGCGGGCCACCGGGCAATAAGAAGGCAGTCACCACGGGAGAGTTTGAGACTCTCCTTTTTGATTGCCTGGATGACGAGGAAAAGCGCCTTGTGGCATCAGTTCCGGCAGACAAGCAGCGTCTTCTTCTCCAGGAAATACAGCTTCTCACCGTCCGGGAACGCCGGATGCTGAAACGGATAGAAGCCATAAAGGGATCCGTGGAGAACCTCCCCAGTGGGGAGACGCTGGACGGCATGACCCTCGTAAGCCGCAAATACGGCACGGAGAAAGACAAGGAAACAGATTTGAAGGAGTACCAGGGTAAAATCGGCCAGATCCAGGCCATAGAGGAAGCCCTGACCCGGGTGCAGGCCAGAAAGCAGAGGGCGGTTGAATCCCTGCACAAGTTTGGCTTTGATGATTCCCAGCTTCAGATCGAGACAAAAAAGCTTGAGATCGCGGCCAGGGCAAGAGGGGAACTGGATGGCGACGGGGAGGAACCGGACGACGGATTCCTGGAGGCGCTGAAAGGCCAGGAAGACTGGAAGGAATGGAACCAGGAAGATGAAGAGGAGAAAACCGGTATTTAAATTCAGCCCCTTTTCCCGGAGGCAGCGCCAGGTGATGAACTGGTGGATGGAGAACAGCCCGGTGAAGAACTGTGACGGTATCATAGCGGACGGCGCGATCCGGTCCGGCAAGACCGTGGCCATGTCCCTGGGATTTGTTTTCTGGGCCATGGAGCACTTTGACGGGCAGATCTTTATCATGGCAGGCAAGACCATTAGCTCCTTCAAGCGGAATGTACTGCAGAATTTAAAGCTGATGCTCACCAGCCGGGGGTATCACTGGAAACACCATCTGTCCGGCGAGACACCCAACATGCTGGAGGTTACCCGGAAAGGGCGGACAAACTACTTTTACATGTTCGGCGGCAAGGATGAAGCTGCCCAGGACCTGGTCCAGGGTATTACGGCTGCCGGGGCCTTTTTTGATGAAGTGGCCCTGATGCCGGAGTCTTTTGTCAACCAGGCTACGGGCAGATGTTCCGTTGCGGGCAGTAAGTTCTGGTTTAACTGCAACCCGGCAGGCCCCATGCACTGGTTCAAGACCGGGTGGATTGACAAGAAACGGGAGAAAAGGCTGGTATATCTGCACTTTACCATGGAGGACAACTTAAGCCTGGATGAAAAGATCAAGGCCAGGTACCGCAGCATGTATGCCGGCGTATTCTTCCTGCGTTACATAAAGGGGCTGTGGGCCGTGGCAGAGGGCCTGGTCTACACCATGTGTACAGATGCAAACTATTACACTGACGAAGAGCGCCAGCCGGGTTTAAGGTCCACTGCTGCCAGGTATATTGCTGTAGACTACGGCACCACCAATCCGTGCGTGTTCCTGGAGATCTGGGACGACGGACAGACAGTCTGGGTGGACCGGGAGTACCGCTGGGACAGCCGGTCAGAGGAAGCCAGGCGCAGGGGAAGTCCCCAGAAGACAGACGCCCAGTATGCCGGTGACATGTCTGCATTTATGGGGACAGCCCCGGAGGACCAGTGCCCGGTAATCGTGGACCCTTCCGCAGCCTCCTTTATCACGGAGCTGCGGGGCCGGGGATTCTATGTGATCCCTGCGGACAATGAGGTGCTGGACGGAATCCGCATGACATCCACGCTGCTGGCCCAGGGAAACATCATGATAAACAGGGCCTGCAAAGGCCTGGCAGCGGAAATGCAGACCTATGCGTGGGATGACAAGGCCGCGGAGCGCGGGGAGGAAAAGCCGGTGAAGCAGGCAGATCACGGCTGTGACGCCCTCCGCTATTTTGTCAAAACGAAAATACCCAGCTGGAGGACAGGAGCAGCATGAGCAGAAAACACATATCCCGCCGCAGGGAGGCGGGCACACCGCCGAATCACACACAGCCCAATAATACACACCAGGCGCCCGTCACCACGATGGACGCCTTTTCCAATCCCGCGGCCCGGATCGGCTTCGGGACCATGGATCTTCTGCAGGCCACGGAGTACCCGGTGACCCGGCTCACCCAGAATTACCAGCTTCTGACCAGTCTGTACCGGGACAACTGGATCGTGCAGAATATTGTGGCCACGATCCCCAATGACATCGTGCGGAAGTGGTACACTCTCCGCTCCGGTGTCACGCCGGAGTGCATGGACCAGATGGCCCGTCTGGAGCGGACCACACAGCTCCGCAGAAAGCTGCTTCTGGGTATGTACTGGGGCAGGCTCTACGGCGGGGCGGCAGGTCTGGTCCTGGTCCGGGGTCAGGATGACTTAAGCCAGCCCCTGGATCTGGATGCGGTGCTGCCGGGAAGCTTCCTGGGGCTCCAGATCCTGGACCGGTGGAGTGGTGTGTATCCGGAGATGGAACTGGTGACAGACCCTTCCGATCCGGACTTTGGACTGCCGGCATTCTACACGGTCCGGGAGGAGGCCAGCGGGCAGATGGTGGCCAGGGTGCACCACAGCCGGATCCTGCGGTTCATCGGCAGGGAACTTCCCTGGCAGGAGCAGGTGACGGAGCTTTACTGGGGTGAAAGCGAGATCGAGGCTGTGTACAGTGAGGTGGTGAAACGGGACAATGTCTCCGGCAACATTGCAGCCCTGACCTTCCGGGCCAATGTGAACTATATGGAGTCGGACGGCCTGGACCAGCTTCTGGGCACGGCCAACACGGAAATGCAGCGCCGTTTCTGGAACATGATGCAGGCCCAGGCAGTGATGGAAAGCAATTTCGGTACCCGGATCGTCAACAGGGGGGATGCCATCCACAATACCCAGTACACCTTTACCGGGCTGCCGGATGTGTATGACCGGGTGATGATGGACGTGGCCGGGGCTGCCAGGACGCCGGTGACCAAGCTGTTCGGCAGGTCGGCGGCAGGGCTCAATTCCACCGGGGAGGATGACCTTCAGAACTATTACGATTACATTGACGGCCTGCGGGAAAATGAATTCCGCCCCATGATCGAGCGGCTGCTGCCCATTATGGCGCTGTCGGCCTGGGGAGAGATCCCGGATGACCTGGATATTGACTTCCCGCCCATGTGGACGCCGGATGCAAAGGAGATCGCGGAGATTGCGGAGCGGAAAACTGGCGCGGTGATCAGTGCCTACCAGAATGACCTTCTGGATGCGGGTACGGCCATGGAGGAGCTGCAGGCACTGGCAGACGAGACGGGGATTTTCGGAAAGATTTCCGACGAGAGTATAGAGGCCGGAAGGGGACAGACCTACACAAAGAGCCGGATGCTGGCAGACCCCATGGCAGGGCTGGAGATGGGGGCCGGGCCGGACCAGGCGGAAGAGGAGGCAGAAGCAGATGAAAACGGGGAAGAAGACGGGGATGGAAAGGATAAGGCTGAAAAACAGTAAAGCCGGCAGGAGGAATGCAGTATGCCGAAGCTGATCCGCCCGCCGGAGAACGGGGACGTGACGGCCTTTATGCGGATGCTGTTTCTGCGGACGGAGCGGGAGCTGGTGAAGGAGATCACCCGGAAACGGAATGCCGGTTATGTGGATTACGCGGAGGTGGCAGCGCTGGAGCGGGTACAGAAGATTCTCCAGAACATGGTGGATGAGTCCTGGGCCTATGTGCCGGTGATGGTGGAAAAGATTTTTTACCATTCAGAAGGGGCTGCAGCCGGATACGCAGGCGCCAGGACGCTCTCAGCCGCCCAGACAGCCGTCGTCCAGCAGCTGTCCAACAATCTGCTGGGTGAGATCGCGGAAGCCTCGGAAACAGCCATGGAGAGCGCACGGAGGTTCTTTACCATCGCACGTCTGGAGGCGGACCCGTTTCGGGAAACTGCCCTGCGTCAGGTGCTGGCAAAGGAGGCAGCCGGTTCCGGGTGGACGGGGGCCAGTAAAAAAATGCTTCAGGACATGCAGAACAAAGGAATAACAGCCTTTGTTGACAAGGCAGGGAGGGAATGGTCCCTGCAGGCCTACGGCAATATGGCGGTCCGGGCTACAGCACGGCAGGCCCAGGTGGCAGCTATCCTGACTGCGGATGACCATGACCTCTGGCAGATCGTAAAGATTGGGAGCACCTGCCCCGTATGTGCTGCCCTGGAGGGCCGTGTATACTCGAAGAGCGGAACAAACCCGGACTACCCGCCCCTGACCCTGGCCTTTGGCAAGGTGGACCCGGCGGGAGCGGATGATTTGACGAATACATACTTAAACATCCATCCAAACTGCCTGCACAGTCTCATTAAGTACACAGCCATTGGAAAGACAGAGAAGCAGATTAAATGGGACAAGGATTTCTCCAGTCCTGAGAAGAATCCCCTGGACCGTGATCCGCGGACGAAGAAGCAGATAGCGGCTTATAGGGAGAAGGAGAGGAACCGGCAGCGGCTGATCCGGGACAGGAGACAGCATAAGGAGTACCGGGCAGCTCTTGGCAGCCAGGTCCCGAAAGACTTTGCAAAGTTCCGGGAGATGAAGTATAATAAGGGGGAGAACTGGAAGAAGCTTCAACAGTCTTACCAGAACAGATTTTCATTGCAGGAGCAGCTTGCATATGAAATGAATGGTGAAAAGCTCTTTATCCCAAATGGGGCGAACATGACGAATGTTCGAACGATTGCCGGGGCTGGCAGCAAGACAGAATTGAGAATCGAACAAAAGCTGGTAGATTCTTTTGGCGGGAATATAGGGGAATGGAAAAAACGTGTTGGAAAAATCGAAAGCGGTAAATATGTTTTTGATGTTCACTGGTATGAGCTGAATGGAAAGCAGTATAAGGCGAAAGTTAAAGCGAGGAGTGAAAAGTAAAATATGAAAAAACAATATTACGAGCCGCCTAAACCAATTAATAAACCAGAAAAAACTTTGAAATTGAGATATGTCGGGGAAAGCTTCGGGGTTGATGAGCTTACGAATGGGAAAGTGTATGAGGCATGGGTTGAAGACCAGGATTATTACCGTGTAATAGATGACAGCGGTGAAGATTATCTGTATTTCCGTAATAATCCCAGGCCACTTGATGGAAGCGGTCCGGGCGGTCGCTGGGAAGTTGTGGAGGGATAGGCCGTGGCAAAGGATGATTATTTTGTGATCACATACCGGATATTGACATATCTGTATAATTGTTTTAAGCAGGGGGAAGCCCCGGATATCAGCGTGTTTGGGCCAGATGCCATTGGGATTAACAATGGATACTGGGGGAATATTATGGAAAGCCTGCTATCCGAAGGATATATTAAAGGAATTGCCGTACTGCCTCGGATGGGCGGAGGGTTTGGGATCAAACTGCTGGAGTTGAGGATCACACAAAAAGGTATTGAATTTCTGCAGGATAATTCAAAAATGGCAAAAGCCAGGGATCTCTTAAGGTCACTCAAGGAGACGGTACCAGGGCTATAGGGCTGCCGGTCATCAGACCGGTAGTATTTTTATACCCATTTTCAGGGAAAGGAGACTACAATGCTTGCCTACTACGGCTACACCATAAGCCCCAACCAGATCGAGACTGGAGAGGGCTTTTTAATATGCCGCAACGTCCCCATTGCCAGGACCGGGGACATGCAGTACCTGGAGAGTGAACTTGGGCTTGCGGGCACCCGGGTGGTGACGGTCCACCGCGATCCGGCGGAGGTATTCTCTGAGGCGGCCCTGGCGTCCTTTGAGGGAAAGCCCGTGACGGACAACCACCCGCCCCAGCTTCTGGACCCTGACACAGTGGGCATGTATGAAAAGGGCCATGCCCAGGGGATCCGCCGGGGAACGGGGGAATGGGAGGGCTATGTGATCGCGGACCTGCATATCCACGACCGGGGGCTGATCCTGGCCATCCAGGGAGGAAAGCGGGAGATCTCCTGCGGATATGAGTGCGGATACACAGCCAACGGGGATGGCACCTACTCCCAGCACAGCATCAGAGGCAACCATGTCGCAGTGGTAGACCGGGGAAGGGCCGGAAAGCGGGCTGCGATACTGGACTCAGATAAACCAGAAACACGAAAGGCCCCAGGGCCGGAAAGGAAAGCAATGAAGAAGAAAGGACTGATATTCAGCCTCTTCGGGCAGGCTGTCAAAGACAAGAGCCCGGAAGAGATCGAGCAGCTTGCCATGGATGCGGCGGCAGCTCTGGAGGAGGATGCCGGGAGCGCTGCGGCGCCTCAGGTGAAAGAGCCGGAAGAGAAGAAGGAGACCGGGGAACCGGCACAGCAGCAGGTAAAGGATGCTGCTTTTTTTGATGTCCTGAACGACAAGATGGATACTGTTATAAAACTGCTGGACGGGGCATCCAAAAAGACGGAAGACGCGGGGAAGGATCCCATGGATGCTGCCATCGAAAAGCTGGAGGGAAAGGAGGCAGGTGCGGCAGAGACCGGAAAAGAAACAGGAAAAGGCACCGGCGACAGCGGCATAGGCCCGGAAGAGGCCACGGCAGCATCTGGAAGTGAAGATGATGGGGCAAAGGTGATTCCGGCTGATGACCAGGGCCCTGCCGGATGCGGACTTGACAGTGCCCTGGCAGCTGCCATTCTGAAAAGGGTGCGCCCTGCCGTGGCCGCCATCGGGGACGAGAAGCAGCGGAAGGCCGTGGCAGACGCCATCATTGCAAGCGTCACAGACCAGACCGGCATTCCCGACACGGCAAGGATCATGGAGACAGTCCGCAGAAATGCAGCCCAGGTCGCAGACAGCCGCTCCCGGTCCGGCACGGAAGAAGTGCAGAAGGCCTATGACAGCATGAACCCCCACAGAAAGGAGAAAAAGTGATGAGAGGACAGACTATCGGAAAGACCATGCCCCACGGATATGCGGGAAGTTATGCCAGGCAGCCGGACGCGGTGGTTGACACCCATCCCCTGGCCGGGGATACCCCCGTCGTCTTTGGCAGTGCTCTGGTGTACGGGACTGGTGGAGCCGTGGTGCCCTTTGGCACAGACGGAACTGCTGACAGTTTTCTGGGAGTGGCCGTGCGGGAGGTAAAATCCGCAATGGACTACCTGGACCAGAACACCGGCATGTACCGGCCTGGGGAGGCGGTGCCGGTGATGAAGCGGGGCAGCGTCAACGTGGTCTGCCAGAACGGAACGCCGGGAGCCGGAGGGGCCGTGTACGTGCGGACAAAGGCAAATGCAGCCTATCCGGCAGCGGCCATTGGCGGGTTTGAGGCAGTGGAGGATGCGGGCAGCAGTGTGAAGCTGGCAAACGTACAGTGGAAAGGGAGCGCAGACGCCAGCAGAGTAGCGGAGCTGTGTATCCTGACCAGGAACAACGCATAAGGAGGACAGATATGGCTTTTCAGAATGTAGGTACCAGTAATCTGGGATTTGTGGGCGGGAGCGGGGCCGCCCGGGGTGGAAATGCCCGGAGTTTTGCCATGGATGCCGCCGGGATCGCTTCCGGTCAGGCATTCCTTACATCAGAGCTGGAGAAACGGGACACGATGGTCCGCACCCCGCTGACCAGCTTCACCTATGCCAGGGATATCCCGGTCCGTGTGGGCGGCGGATGGGCGGAGACCATCAGCGCCATGCAGGTGGGCTATGGGGTAACCGGCGGTTCCGGTGACGGTCTGGCCCATGCAGGCGGTTCCAATGGGATTCCCATGGTGCAGGCGGATTTCTCCAAGGGGCTTTACAAGGCCCATATGGTGGCACTTGGCACCAGGATCATGTGGATCGACATGCAGCGGGGCAATATGACCGGCCGCAGCCTGGACACGCTCCTGCAGGACGGACTGCGCATGTCCTATGACAAACACATGGATGAGAACGTTTATGTGGGATTCGCGCGGTACGGCACCACCGGTCTCCTTAACTGCCAAGATGTCCTGGTGGTCTCTGCGGCATCCGGAGGCGGGGCAGGCAGCACAAAGTTTAAGGATAAGACCCCGGACAGGATCCTGGAGGATATCAACGATGCGATCCTGACTGCCTGGGAGCAGGCGGAGTATGACCGGGATGCGGTGCCAAACCACATTATCATGCCCTATGAGCAGTACAACTACCTGGCAGTTACCCGGGTCAGCGAACTGGCGGAGAAGACCATTCTCACGTTCCTGATGGAGAACAATGTGGCGAAGCTCAACGGCGCGGATCTGTTCATCGGTGCAGCCTCCTGGTGCAAAGGCGCCGGTGCAGGTGGCAGTGACCGGATGGCGGTGTATGTCAATAAGGAGCGTTACCTTGCCATGGATGAGCTGCATCCGCTGAACCGGGCCATGACATCCCCCAATACGGAGCAGTTCTGCTATGACACGGCCTATGCAGGCAATATCTCTGAGGTGGAAGTGTTCTATGACCAGACCATGGTCTATATGGATGGAATTTAGGGAGGGAAGACATGTTTATTATTTCCAAAAAGAATTTCCGGATCAGGCGGGCCGACGGTTCGCCTTTTATCATTCCCAGGGACTATATCGGTGAGATTCCGCAGGATGTGGCGGCCCACTGGCTGGTGAAGGCAGCCCTGGCCGACGGTTCCATCGCTGCGCCCCAGGGCAGAAATGATCCGGCGCTTTGGCAGGCAGATGCAGAGGCAGCGGCCCTGGCGGCGGATGCGGATATCCGTCCGGATGCCGGCCCTGGGGAAAATGCTGCTGAAGGGAATGCAGATAATCCTGCAAAAGAAAATGGGGGCATTGCTGCAGCGGGAAGTCCGATAGGAGAAGAGCCGGAGGCTGGAAAGAAAGAGACGAAAGCAAAGAAGTAAGGAGGCTGTCATGAGTCCAGGCATGTATAGAAGTCCGGAGGCTTCCCGTTTTGAAGCGGCCAGGAGAGCTGCTGCAGGTATGCCGTATCCTGGCGAGCGGGGGGAGTATACGGCAGAGCTTTTTCTGGCGGATTTTCCCCAGTTTACCAGGGCTGTGGAGCGTGTGGATGAAACTGTGGAAGAAGATCCGGAAGGGGAAGCGGTTCAGGAAGAAGCAGCTTCCGCAGGAGAAAATGCGGCAGAGCCAGAAGAAGCGCAGGCACCTGGGGAACCGGAGAAAGCAGAGGCCTCCAGTCTGGTGCCGGAAGCCATGCTGGATATTTTTATCGGCCAGGCCAATGACAGCGTCCTGCCGTCCCGGTGGGGAAGCATGTGGCGGTATGCTGCGGGTCTGTATGTGGCCCATTTCTCTGCCATGTATTTAAAGACCTGGTCGGACGGATCCGCCAGTGCAGCCGGGGTGGCGGCATCTGCAGGGCAGCCCGGGGCAGTGAAGCAGGCCACCATGGGGGACACTTCCATCAGTTACGACAATACCGCGATTACGGCGGGGACAGAGAAGTGGGGGGCGTGGAACAGCACCCAGTATGGCCAGCAGCTTGTGACCCTGGCCCGCATGGCAGGACTGGGAGGTGTGTATGTCATATGATTTTCGATAATCCCATATTTAAAACCTGGTACACGGATACCGTGGAGATCTGCCGGGTGGTGCCCGTCATGAAGGGGAATGTCACTGCCCAGGAGAGAAAGAAGATCACTGAGACCCCGGTTCCCTGCCGCGTATATAATGCAAAACGGCACGGCCCCGGTATGACGGACAGTGCGGCCCGGGTGCACTCGGAGGAGCGGCTGGCCTGCGACCTGGGCGTGGACATCCGGGCCGGGGATGAGCTTTTAGTGGTCCGGGGCGGCGCCCCGGGGCAGGCCGGACGTTCACAGCGGTATTTTGCCGGAGAACCCCAGGATTATTACGATCCGGTGGGAGGGGCCATGTCCGGACTGCAGCACAAGGAGGTGGGCCTCCTGATGGATGAGATTGTGGGGTGAATACACATGTCAAGCTTTGGAAGCCAGATGCGGAAACGCATAAGGGAGCTGCACCAGGCAGGGCAGAATGTGCCGAAGATCCTGGAGGAAGTGGCCGAGGGCGCCACTATCGAAGCGGTGCGGGTGGCAACAGAAAACACACCACCCAACGGAGGGGCTGCTATTGCAGGTACTAATACCCGCAGCGGGGATATGGCACAGCACTGGACGCTGGACAGCATTACGGAACCCATGGGTGGAGGGCCTGCCTTTACGACTGTCCTGGCTAATAATATGCAGTATGCGTCCTATGTGAATGACGGGCACCGGATGGATAAACATTTTGTTCCCGGACTGGTCATCAACGGAAACCTGCTGGAGCAGGACCCGGACGGGGAAGGAGGCATCATGGTAGGCACAAAAACTTCCTATATGGAAGGAAAGTACATGAAGGAGAAAGCCATCGGCAGATACCGCTCCGTGGTGCGGACGGAACTGGAAAAGCGGGTAAAGGAGGTGTTCCGGTGACCTTTACCCTGGAGTGTGTTGTGGACAGCCTGGCGGGAGTGCTGGCCAGGCAGTACCCGGATTATCCGGTATATACCAGCCCAAACCAGCAGGGAACCAGTGTCCCCTGCTTCTTTATTTTCTTCATGCCTTCTACCCTGGAGGGACATGTGGGGAACCGGTATTTCCGGGATCTGGGCATTGATATCGTGTTTGTGCAGCAGAGAAACATCGTGAATGGAACCGCGCAGATCCATGCCATTGCCGATTATCTGGATGAAGTGCTGGAGCTGGTGCCCTATTCGGATGGAAGCGGGGAGCCCCGGTTTCTGCGGGTTCATGAGAAGGAGTGGAAGACGGAAGACGATGAGCTGCATTACCAGTTCCATATCCGGGAGCGGGTGGCAGTCAGGAAGGAAGTAAATCGGATGCAGAGAATGGAGGAGAACAGGGCTTATGTCAGGAACGAAGCGTGATGCCCCGGGGATGCGGCAGGAGGAAAAAGACAGCGCCGTGGTCACGGGGACAAAAGGGACAGATTCCGGCGCGGGTCTGTCAGGGGAGAAGCAGTTTCCCACAGAAAAACTGCTGAAGAGTAAACAGCTGGCAGGTTACCAGCCGGATTTTGCCAGGGTGATCCTGACGGAACCGGCTTATTCTGTATCCGGTGCAAAGGAAGCGCTGGATGCAGCCCTGAAAGGAGGCAGGAGCTAGTGGCAGGAGGAATATGGACAGACCAGAATAAGGTGCTGCCCGGTGTATACATCAATACCAGATCCCGGGGGAGCCAGAAAGCAGCCATCGGGGAAAAGGGGACCGTAGCGGTTGCGGAGCCATTGTCCTGGGGGCCGCCGGGGGTCGTACAGACCATTATTCCGGGGGAGGATCTGCGCAGGTACACCGGGTATGACATTACCAGCCCCGGGACAGTGTTTCTGCGGGAAATGATGAAGGGAAGCGACGTGACCGGCGGTCCGGTGAAGATCTTTCTGTACCGTCTGTCTGGCACCGGGGGAGTGAAGGCGTCGGCGGCCCTGGGGGAACTGAAGGTTTCCGCACTTTATGAGGGGGTACGGGGAAACGATATTACGGTAGTCATCCAGGAGGACCCGGATACGGAGGGGACCTTTGAGGTGACTACGGCAGTCAGCGGGGCCGTAGCGGACCGGCAGCGTGTGACCGGGGCAGAAGACCTGGCCGGGAATGACTGGGTAACTTTTTCCGGCAGCGGGGTCCTGACGGGTACCGCCGGGATACCCCTGGCCGGTGGCGTGGACCCGCAGGTATCCCCGTCGGACTATGCGGATTTTCTGCAGGCCATTGAGCCGTACCGGTTTGATATTCTGGTGTATGACGGAACGGACCGTGCCGTGATCCAGGCGTTTGCGTCATTTGTCAGGCGCATTTCCGAGAACGTGGGGCAGAAGTGCCAGGCGGTCATGGCGGATGCTGCCGGCTGTAACAGTGAGTGGGTGATCTCTGCCGGAAACGGGGTGAGGCTGTCAGACGGTACGGTCCTGACTGCGCAGCAGGTGACCTGGTGGCTGGCGGGGGCGGAAGCCGGGGCACGGTACAACCAGTCCCTGACCTGCGCCCGGTATCCGGATGCGGTGGAGGCTGTTCCCAGGCTGAATGAATCGGAAGCCAGGGAGGCAGTCCGGAGGGGGGAGCTGGTTTTTCTGGATGACCCGGATCTTAAAGAGGTATGGGTCTGTACCGACATCAACACCCTTACTTCCTATACCCCGGACAAAGGGGAGGAATATGCCAAGAACCGGGTGATGCGGGTATTAAACCAGATCTGCATGGATACATACCGGCAGTTTACCCGGTACCAGCTTGGCAAAGTGGACAATGACGATGACGGGCGCGGGCTGTTAAAGGGCTGGCTGGTGCAGTATCTGAAGAAGATGCAGGACAATAAGGGTATTAAGAACTTTGACAAGGACGACGTGACAACAGAACCGGGAAATGCAGTGGATGCAGTCCTGGTTACCGCTGCGGTGCAGCCGGTTGACAGCATCGAAAAGATCTACATGACTGTAACCGTGGCTGTAAATACCGGGACAGAGTAAGGAGGCAGGGCATGAGTTTTCTACTGGCAAATGATGGCGTGGACGGCAAAGCCGGAAGCGCTTTTATGGTCAAAAACGGCAGGAATATTGAGCTGTTCGGCATCAAGAAGTTTGAGTCTGACGCAGAGATCCTGACTTCGGAATTCCCGGTGGTAGGGTCCCTGGTGAACCAGACCAAGGTGAAAGGGATCAAGTACTCAGGGAAGATGACTGTTTATTACGGTACTCCGGAATTCATAGAGATTCTCCAGGAGTACAGGCGGACCGGCAGATTTCCGGAGATCAGTCTCCAGGTGACCAACCGGGACAAGGGAACGTCCGTGGGAGAGCAGGTTGTGGCCATCTATGGTGTGACCCTGACCAAGGTCCCCATTGCCATGCTGGATGACTCCTCGGATTATCTCCAGGAGGAGATTCCGTTTAACTTTACAGACTTTGAGCCGCTGGCATCCTTTGTGGCTCCATCACAGTTGGGAGGAAACTGATATGGGAAAACTGAGTGCGTTTTTAAGGCCGGTACCGGCGGGAAAGACCAGGGAGGTGCTGATCGACCGTTTTACGGATGAGGAAGGAAACGCGGTGCCGTTCGTGATTAAGAGCATCACACCAGAGGAAAATGAGGCTATCGCGAAAAAGTGTACCGGCAAAGACGGAGTGCTGGATTCTGCAGCATATGGAAACCAGCTGATCGTTGCCTGCATGGCCGAGCCGGATCTGAGGGATACAGAACTGTGCAGGTATTACGGGGTGCTGGACCCGGCCCTGGTACCGGGCCGTATGTTTACCATCGGGGAAAAGCAGATCATCCAGGATGCCATCATGGACATCAACGATTTAAAGGAAGCCAGGAGAAAGCTGGATGAAGCAAAAAACTCTTAAACGGGAAGGACTGGGAGACAGAGGCCGCCTGTTTTGCCTTTGTCTCTTTTGGTGTCTTTCCCGAAGAGTTTGAGAAACGTACAGAGAGGGAAAAACTGCTGATGTTTGCCATGATGGAGCGGGCAGCCAGGGAAACAAAGAGGTAAAGACTGGAGGTAATGGAAGATGGGTGAGATCCGGGAGGAGCTTGTACTGGTTGACCAGTTCAGCGCCAGTTTTTCGCGTTTTATAGCCCAGGGGGAAGCTGCCGCGGGGAAAATGGGACAGCTTGACCAGGTGATCCGGGAAGCAGGTATGTCCTCGACAGAGCTCCTTCTGCACGGGATGGGCCGTGTGAACCAGAGTGTTTCAGCGGTGAACGATTCTGTCCGTGAAATGGGGGAATTGTCCCGGTATGTGGCAGTCCAGGGGATGAATGAGATAAACCAGACCCTGAAACAGGTCGTGGCCAGTACGGACCGCATGTCCAGTGCCCAGCGGGAATACAGCCGGCAGGTGGACCAGTCCACGGATTCTGCGAACCGGCTGCTGTCTGTTGCAGGAAGAATTGCGGCAGCGCTTGGTGGGATAAAACTGGCATCCGGCCTGGTCGGCTTGTCAGATACGGCAACCCTTACCAGTGCCCGTCTGGGCCTGATGATTGATGAAGTGGACGGAGGCATGCGGAGCGTGCAGGATCTGCAGGACGCCATCTACGCATCCGCGGGACGGGCCCGGGGAGCCTACCAGGAGACGGCAGATGCCGTGGCCAAGCTGGGGCTTATGGCCGGAAATGCGTTCAGCAGCTCTGATGAGATTGTCTATTTCATGGAGCAGATCAACAAGCAGTTCAAGATTGCAGGTACGGAGGCATCCGGTGTGCAGGCGGCCATGCTCCAGCTTACCCAGGCCATGGGGGCAGGGGTTCTGCGGGGCGAGGAGTACAACAGTATCCTGGAGCAGGCCCCCAATATCGTACAGAATATTGCAAAGTATATTGAGGGCAATGAGCAGGCCCTGTCCACTGCTGCCGGGGCCATCAAGGTCAGCACGGAGGATCTGTCAGGGAATGTCCAGCGGCATATGAAGGATATCGCCAGCGCCGGGGTGATCTCTGCGGACCTGGTCAAGGCGGCCATGTTTGCCGCGGCGGAAGAGACGGATGAAAAGTTCGCCAGCATTCCTATGACGTATGCGGATGCATGGCAGCAGATCCGCAATGCCGGGGTCAGTGCCCTGGGGGATGTGGCGGACCGGATGAACGATTTCCTAAACACAGATACGGGCCAGTGGTTCGTGGAGGAACTGGTGGCGGGGATGGAACTTCTGGCGGCAGTGGCTTCTGTTACCGTGGACCTGATGGCTGCCGGGGCAGATTTTGTCCGGGATAACTGGGATTTTGTTCTGCCGGTTCTCATGGGAATCGGCGCCGGGTTCCTGATGGCAGGTGCCGCCGGTGTGGCGTCAGGCCTTGCCGCCGCTGCCGCCTGGGTCGCAGCCAATGCCCCGTTTATTGCCATCGGGGTGACGGTGGGAACCCTTCTGTTCCTGCTGCACCAGTCAGGGGTGTCCTGGCAGGAGATGGGGGCTGTGGCAGGCGGTGTCCTGGGCGGATTATACACGGTGCTGTACACGACGGTGGCATTCGGGTGGAATCTGTTTGCCAGTTTTGCGGAATTTTTTGCCAATGTGTTTAATGACCCGGTGGCGGCCATTGCCCATCTGTTTGCTGATCTGCTGGATACGATTCTTGGGGTGGTGGAGACTGCGGCGAGTGCTATTGATGCGCTGCTGGGGTCCAACCTGTCCGGGGCCGTGTCCGGATTCCATGGCAAGGTGGAGGACTGGGTGGATACGAATTATGGCGCCAATGCAGTGGAGATCAAGCGCATGGCCAGCCTGGATGCAGGGGATACCGTAGGCGGCTGGGCAGAGGTGGGCGGGAACCTGGGATCCAAGCTGGATGCCATGGACCGGAGTGTGGGTTCTCTGGCGGACAGTTTCAAATCAAACCTGGGTGCTTCCTTTGCGGGAACCGGGGGAGGCGGAATCTCCGGGGGAACCGGAGGCATCGGTAACATTGGCAAAGTGGGAAGCGTGGGCAGTGTCAAGAACGTGGACGGGGAGATCAGTCTGGCGGACGAGGATGTGCGTCTCTACCGGGATCTGGCAGAGCGGCGGTACATGAACCAGATCGAGCTTAAGACCATGGCGCCCAATATTAATGTGACCCTGCCTGCCGGTGCATCCGGGAATCTGTCTGCGCAGGATGTGGCAGACCAGTTAAAAAAGATGCTTATAGAACAGATGAGTGCCCAGACATCCATTGCCCATGGATAAGGAGGTGGTCCTTTGCCGTATATGAGAAATACCTGCTCCATTTACCTGAAATTTGGAAAGAAGAAGGTGAAGATTCCGGTCAACCCGGAAGAACCGGTCATCCACCGTCCCACGAACCACAAGAAGTACGAGGTGCTGGAGCTGGGGGAGATCGTGGTTCCCAGGAAGCCGTCCTTAAAGACCGTTTCCTGGGAAAGCTTTTTCCCCTGGGATACCAGTGCTTCCTATGTGAACAGCGGGGCCAGGGAGCCGGGATACTATGTGGAGCTGCTTGAAAAAGCCATGGAAAAGAAACAGACCGGCCGCCTGGTCATTACCCGGTCCGGTTCCTACGATACCAATATGAAGTGCCTGGTGACCAGTTTTGAGACAAGGGATGAGGGCGGGGAACCGGGGGATGTCTACTACAGCCTGGAGCTGGAGGAGTACCGTCCCCATGGGCCGCAGACGGTGGCGGTCATTACCTCGCCGGAGGCTCCGGCCACAGCGGATACACCGTCCATGAATATGTCAGCAGAGACGCCCAGGGCGGTGGAGACGCCGGTCCTGCGGGTGGGAGCCCAGGTTATTGTCAATGGGGAATACTGCTATGACAGCAGTGGAGCCAGACCACACGGAACGGCGAACAGCTTAAGCACCACAATTACCAGGATTGCAGGCGGAAATGCGTACCCGGTCCATGTAGGGCATTACGGGTGGGTGCAGGAGAGCCAGCTTCAGATTGTGGGGTGATGCCGTGGGTATAAATCTGACAGTACAGAGTTCCGGCAGTGCGCCGGGAGGCGTGATCCAGACAGTGGTTACAGATTATACCAGTGTGGTCCGGAGTGTGGACATTGCCACAAACCGGATGGATACGCCGGGAAAAATGACATTTGCAACCGTGGAAGGCAGCTCCCGGGACATTCCGGAGGGCAGCCTGGTGGAATTTACTGCCGGTGGAACCGGAATGTTTAAGGGTTACATATTTTCTGCGGAGCACAGCCGGGACGGGCAGGTGAAATATACGGCCTATGACCAGCTTCGGTACTTGAAAGCCAGCGCCAGCTATGTGTTTGAGAACATGACCCTGGGCCAGATCGTACAGCGGATTGCCGCAGATTTCGGCCTGAAGACCGGCAGCCTGGCAGATACCGGCTATGTGTTTCCGTGCCTGATCAGGGAAGATGAAAGCTGCCTCGATATCATTTTTGATGCCTTAAGCCAGACCATCATCCAGACCGGGAAGATCTGGCTGTTCTATGATGATTTTGGAGCCCTTACCCTGGTGGAGGCGAAGGACCGGTTCGTCCGGACCCTTCTGGGGGACAGAAGCCTGGTGACGGATTACACCTACCGGCGGGATATCGATTCCGATACCTACAACCGGATCAAACTGGTCAGGAAGAACAGCGGGACCGGGAGGACGGATGTGTATCTGCATGAGGACAGTGAAAATATCAGAAAATGGGGGCTGCTCCAGTATTACGGGCAGGTGGATGAGAACCTGAATGAGGCGCAGATCGATGCCATGTGCGCCATGTACCTCCAGTACTATAACCGGGTGTTAAAGACCATAACCCTGGAAAGCCTGGGCGTGGCGGCTGTCCGTGCGGGTTCGGTTCTGCCGGTGCGGATTGGTGCGGTCGGGGATCTGGCTGTTACCAGGCTGCTTCTGGCGGAAAAGGTCACACATACCTTTGAGGGGGAGGACCACACCATGAAAATAGAGGTCAGATCCTTTGACCAGTTAGGAGGTGTAAGCGTTGTATGAATTTGCAGGGGTGATCCAGCGGATCGTCCAGGATACGGTAGCCGCCATGAAACCGGCGGACATGGCAACGGGAACCGTGGTCTGTGCATCACCATTATCCATACAGCCGGATACCAGCATGCCGCCGCTTCCGGCAGCGGCCCTGGAACTGACCGATACGGTAAAGGAGCGGGTTGTTCCGGTCCGGGGCGGTGACGGAACCGTCACGGTCCGGGAAGGACTGGGGGCCGGGGACAAGGTCCTGATGCTGCGTGTCCAGGGTGGAAACAGATATATTGTCCTGTCAAAACTGACGTAAGGGGAGGGGATCCTATGGCGACACTTCCGGTGGGAGCTGGTTTTCAGGTATCCCTGGAGCAGGCAGAAAAGCCCGGGAAAACATTTATCATTGACTGGTCCACAAAACGGATCGCGGGAATGACGGACGGTCTGGCTGCCATGGAGCAGACGGTGGACACCATCCTGCAGAATGAGCGTTTCCGGTGGCAGATATACGGGAGCAGCTTCGGCAGTGAGCTGGATGACCTGGCGGGTGAGGAGGAGGACTATATTGAGGCCGAGATCCCCAGGCGGGTCCGTGATGCGTTCTCCGTGGATGAACGGATACTGTCCGAGGAGAATTATCTCTTTGTCCACAGCGGGGACGGGGAGGTGAGTGTATCCTTTGATGTTGTCACTGTATATGGAACATTTCGGAAGGGGGTGTCTCTGTGATAGAATTTTCCGGCTATACCAGGGAGTTTATACAGAGAAGAATGCTTTCCCGGGTGCCGGGGGATATTGACACACGGGAGGGCAGCATCATACAGACAGCCGTGGGGCCGGTGGCCTGGTACCTGGAGGGGGTCTACATGCTCCTGGCCCAGATCCAGGAAAACGCCTATGCGGAAACAGCCGTGGGGCAGGACCTGGATTACATCTGTGCGGAGCGGGGTGTGCACCGGAAGCGGGCGGTTCCTGCCGTGCGGGAGGGGATCTTTGATGTACGGATCCCGGAGGGAGCGGCTTTCCGTACCATAGGCGCGGCGGATTCGGTGGTGTTTGAGACCAAGGAGCTTCTGTCCAGGGATGACTCCGGGTACCATTACCGTATGACCTGCCGGACTCCGGGGGTGGCGGGAAATTTCTACACCGGGGATATTCTGCCGGTTACGGCAGTTCCCGGACTGACGCGGGCACAGATTGGCACAGTACTCATATCCGGCACGGAAGAGGAGGAGGACGGGCCCCTGCGGGCCCGGTACTGGGACACCTTCAACTGTGCGGCATTTGGCGGAAATATTGCAGCATACCGGAGCGCCATTCTGGCCATAGAGGGTGTGGGTGCCGTGCAGGTCTATCCGGTCTGGAATGGGGGAGGGACTGTGCTCTGCAGCATTCTGGACAGTGACCTGAGGCCGCCCGGGCCGGGACTGGTCGGGCTGGTGCAGGAGCAGATCTGCCCTCCGGGGGATGGGGAGGAAGGGCCCTCTGAAAAGGGCTATGGGATGGCACCGGTCGGGGCAGCCGTAACCGTTGTGGGGGCCACGGCCTTTCCGGTGGATGTCGGATGCCGGATCTGGCTGGACGCGCCCCAGGCGGATCCGGACATGTACCAGGAGCAGATCCGGCAGAAGATCCAGGAATATCTGGATACGGTCTGCCAGTCCTGGGGAAGGCCCCTGGCGGGTTACCGGGTGGAGTATCCGGTCTCTGTCTATGCGGCCAGGATCACGGCAGCGGTTCTGGCCATTGACGGCATTGTAAATGTCACGGACATAACGCTGAACGGATCATTAAGGGACCTGGACCTGGTGGAGACAGCAGAGCTTCAGCAGATACCGGTCCTGGGGGAGGTGACGGTCCATGGGAACTGACCTTATGGAGATCCTGCCGGAATATTTCCGTCCCGTTCTGGAGTTTAAGCATCTGATGGATACAGACAGCCGGGAAATGGAGGAACTGGAACAGAATATCCGGCGGATCAGGGACAATCTCTTTATCCAGACCTGCGACAGCCGGACCCTGGGCTATTATGAAGGGCTGCTGCAGCTGGCGGGGAACTGGAAGCTTCCCCTGGAAGCGCGCAGAAACATGATCCTGGCCAGGTATAACACACGGCCCCTGTATACGTTTCCGGTCCTGAAAAATATGCTTTCCCAGGCAGTGGGGCAGGGAAATTATCTGGCCAGGTGCCGGTATGGGGAATACTGTCTGGAGGTGCGGGTGATCAACCAGGATATGGCGCTGGCCAGAAGTGTGTACACCATGGTCTTTTTCATAAAACCGGCCCACCTGGTGCTTCTGTTTTATGCAGAGTACCGCGGGGAGTATCCCGTCAGTACCGGCCAGACAGCCGGGGTAAGATTTACCATGGGGTTTTACCCGCAGTTTAACCTCCGGCGCCTTCATCTGGACAGCACCTGGAAGCTGGATGGCAGCCGGAAGCTGGGCGGCTATGACGGAAAGGAGCCGAAGGATCTGTATCCCGTTTCCCTGGGGTTCCGGGCGGGTATCCGGGAGGATACCAGGGCGGCACCGCATATGGGGCTGCTTACAGGCGCAGGCCGGGAGCCGGGGAGTGCCCAGGCGGTTACCGTCTGTACCATGGCAGCGCAGGATCCGGGGACAGAAACGGGAATGCGGATGCAGGTGTCAGCGGTGCAGGATACCGGGGCTGGCGGAATAACCGTCTATAACCGGAATGTCATGGACGGTACCTGGAAGCTTAATGGAAAACGGAAACTTAATGGAGGATCTGACCTGAGGTAGGGTCCTTTTTGTGCGTTGCGGGTTATGCGGTGCCGGTCCTTTATGGCGGGGTGCCGGTGATTTCAGGGGCGCATTTCAGGGGCGCACTTTGTTATATGGAGGTAAGAAGATGGCAGACAGCAGAGGAGTAATTACAGTAACCGGACGGAGGAAGCTGTGCATGGCCCATGCCGGTGATGCAGGGCTTCCGGCCATTACAAAGATGGCATGGGGAAGCGGGGGCCTGGATGTGGACGGGCAGCCCCTGGCCACCACTGGCAATGAGATTGGGCTGTACAATGAGCTGATGGTGAAGGACATTGAAAGCCATGCTTATGTGGGTGAGGGGGAGACCACCTGCCGGTATACAGCGGCCCTGGAGGCAGGGGACCTGCCCGGGGAGATGATATCCGAAATGGGTCTTTATGATGCAGAGGGGGATCTGGTGGCTTACCGGACCTTCCTGCCGAAGGGCAAGGATGCAGATATCCCGCAGATCTATGACATGGATGAAATCTTTTAACAGAATACCAATTCAGGGAAAGGAGACTGTGAAGCATGGAGTTTCTTGGAATCAGAAATCCGCCGGAATTTACCATGGACATAGAACAGTGGACCAGGGAGACGGATGCGGACGGGGAGAAGATGGCTGTGGTGATCGGGCAGCTGCTCAATAATACATACCTCAATAAGGTGGAAAACGAGCGCCAGGACCGGGTAATCCTGGTTACCCTGGAGGCTGATGGCTGGACCGGAGACCAGGCGCCCTACACCCAGACAGTAACAGTACCCGGCGCCTGCGCAGACGGGCCGGATGCCCTGCTGGTCAGTGCCCTGGAGGACGGGGCCAGTCTGGAGACCCAGAAGGCCTACACAAAGGTCTTTGGCATCGTCAGCAGCGGAACCGCCATTCTGGGGGACGGTGTGGCGGTATTTAAGGTATATAAACGGCCAGAAACGGATATCACTGTGGGCCTGAGAGGGGTGATGCCATGAGCAGGATCTGGATGCCCGGGGGCGGTGGCGGCGGAGCCGATCTGGACCTGGTGACCGCCCAGGCCGGGGATGTACTGGCCGGGAAGGTAATAGTCGGACCTGACGGGGAACCCCTGACCGGGACCCTGGCCCTCACCGGCACGGCGGCAGACTCCCAGGTGCTGGACGGGAAGACCTACTACAATACGGATGCAAAGACACTGCGGACCGGCAAAATGCCCGAGCGCGGGGCACAGAAAGCATCCCTTAACTGTGGGCAGTCCTGCACAATACTGGACGGACACCACAATGGGGCAGGTACAGTGACAGCCAATTCCCTGGCCAGCCAGACAGGCGTGCAGAATGGCAAGTCAGCGGCGGGTGCTGCCCATATTCTTAATGGGTATGGGGCATGGGTGAACGGAACCTGGGTAAATGGTGGCATGGCCAACCAGGGCGCCAAGACAGCAGCCCTTAACTGCGGCGGGTCCTATGCGATTCAGGCAGGCTGGCACAATGGCCAGGGAAAGATAACAGCCAACTCCCTGGCCAGCCAGACGGATGCAAATGCGGCTGCGGGGGATATCCTTACCGGAAAAACGGCCTGGGTAAAGGGAAGCAAAGTCACGGGCAGCATGGCAACCCAAGCTGGGGGAACCTACAAATCCACGACTGCCAACCAGACCATCTCCTGCTCCGGAAAAAAGATGACCGGGAATATCGTGATCCAGGGGGACAGCAAGCTGGTGGCGGCCAATATCAAGAAAGGGGTTACCATTCTTGGTGTGACCGGGACCTGGGAGGGGTATGTGGCGGCGGCCACGGACCTGTACTATAACGGCGCTAATCCAGCGGGATTTGCACTTGCCAGCGAGTTAGTGGGAAATGGTGTATGCAGTTTTGATGGTGCTTATATCACAATTAACTCTGAGGGAACTGCTATTAACAGCTCCCTCAGCCTGAAATCGGGTAAAAGCTATAATTTTACGGGATACAAAAATCTGGTCATTACTTTTAGGGTTGCAAAAAAGTCATCCCACACAGATACTCTGATCAGTAGACGGATAATTCTTAAAGGAAGCACCGCCGTATCCCGTACATATGCGAACGATGCACTGGTACAGGGGAGCGATTATACAGCATCTTTACCGCTGGCTGATAATCAGAAGACATTTGTTCCTATCGTTGAATTCACAACCAAAGGTGATACCTGGCAGATTAAGCGGATACGGCTGGAATAATGGGCCGGGACTGCCGGTAACACCCCGGGAAACCGGGTAAACATAAACAATCAAAGAAAGAGAGGACCAAACCAAATGAAGAAAAGAAGAAATGAAAGCGTAATCCCCCACATCCCTTACGGCCCGGCAACCGGAGTCCCCACCCCGGAACCGAAAAATGAGGTGCTGGGCAGTGACCGGTATGACGGTGACAGCACCCCGGGCACCGCGGACCACGCAAAGCCCGGTCATGTCCCCGGCGGGCCCGGGCATGGAAGCTGCAGCCACGGATAAGGGGAAAGAAGCAGGTTGCCGGATAACCGGAACCATGCTATAATCCAGATACGGAAAGTCAGAGAGCAAAGGCGGCTTACCCTCCATTACCGGAGGGGCCAACCCTCCGGACGAGAGAAAGGAGGGCTGTCCATGGTTACATATGCTGAATTATTTCAGTTCTGTATACTTTTGGTCTCCCTTGTGGGTCTGTGTTACCAGATCTTTAAGGGAAAGAAATAGCCGCCACTACCGCAAATAGTGACGGCTGCCCATAATGGGTAGTACTTAGCGTTTGAGGGGTAGGCCGCTTCTCTGGCTTTCCCTTCTGTAATCACTATAACATATCCGGAGCATGGGTTCAAGGGCTTTTTCGCATATGCGAAGGCCCTTTTTTCACGAAAAGGTGGTGATGGGGATGTATGTGGATGCCCAGGTGGTCATCGGGGCCGCTGCCCTGCTTGGGGCGGTAACCGCTATCATAGGCGGACTGTTTGCAGTTTACCGGTGGTACCAGCGGCAGGAAAAACAGGACGAGGACATAAAAGCCCTTAAGGAAGAGATGTGCCTTCTGAACTATGGAGTCCTGGCCTGCCTTAAGGGCCTTAAAGAGCAGGGATGCAATGGCCCGGTGACAGCAGCCATAGACAAAATCGAAAAGCACATGAACCAGGAAGCACACAAATAATGGGGCATACCCATATGATAGCCGGAGCCGGGAAAGACCCGGAAGAAGGAGAGAAAAAGTTATGGAAGTAAATGAAATGATGCAGTATCTGTCGTATTTGATGGTCGCCATCGGCATGATGGCTTTTATTGTGTCGGTGATTACCCAGGTAATCAAATCCTGGCCGGGGTTAAGCAGCCTGCCCACCTCAGCGGTGGTGATCGTGCTGTCCCTGGTGCTGTGCCCGGCGGCATTTCTGGCCGTGATGGCCTGGCTTGGAAGACCGGTGGCATGGTACATGGTGTTCGCCTGCATGGTCGCGGCCTTTGTGGTGGCCCTGGTCAGCATGGACGGCTGGGAGCGGATCAGGGAGATCTGGGAGCGGACGGGGTATAAAAAGGAATAGCAGTTGCGACGTCGCAACAGATTATGGCCTGGGACAGTCCCGGGCCTTTTCAATTGGAGAAAAAGATGAAAAATAGAATGAAAAGATTATTAGCAGCACTGGTATGCGTTGCCGCCCTGGTAACCGGCTGCAGTGAAGCAGACATAGTAAATGCTAATATTTCACAGCAGGCAGATTATTTTGAATGTGAACGGAAGATTACGGTCTATAACGCAAGAACAGACATGGTTATCCTGGAGGCTGAGGGATACATGTCAATCTCCAATAACGACACCGGGGAACTTGTGTGCATGGTTAAGACCGGTCCAGACAAATATAAGAAGAATTACATCTACCTGAATGATTACACCATGTATGTGGTGGAGGATATTACCGGGACACACACAGATCCTTACCATTATAAAATGTATTTTCACACGGAGTTCCCGGTTTCGGTTGAAACAAGGCCGTAAGGAAAGGAGGCTCTGGTGACAGAACAGAAATTTATTGGCCACATAGCCCCGCTTGCCCGGGCGAACATGCAGCAGTCCGGAATCCTGGCCAGTGTGACGATTGCTCAGGCCTGCCTGGAGTCCGCATATGGAACCAGTGAGCTGGCCATCAACGCCAGGAATCTGTTTGGAATGAAGTGTGTACTTTCGGGCAACACCTGGACAAGTGCCTGGGACGGTGTGACAGAGTATAAGAAACGGACCCAGGAGCAGGATCGATCAGGAAGGGCACACTATGTAACAGCAAGGTTTCGCTGGTACCCGGATGCTGTAGAAAGCATACGGGACCACAGTTTATATTTGTTGCAGGCTACAAACGGAAACCGGCTCCGGTATGACGGACTGGCTGGGGAGCAGGATTACCGCCAGGCGGCTGCCATTATCAAAAATGGCGGCTATGCGACGGATGTGGAGTATGTAAACAAAATATGCCAGGTCATCCAGCGGTGGAACCTGACACAGTATGACAGAAAGGAGAACAGAACCATGAGAATATGTCTTGATGCCGGCCATTACGGCAAATACAACCAGAGCCCGGTAGATGCCCGGTATTATGAATCAGAAGCCATGTGGAAACTGCACCTGATGCAGAAGAGATACCTGGAGGAATATGGAGCGGAAGTGATCCTGACCCGCGGATCCCAGGCCAGTGACCGGGGGCTGTATGAGCGGGGCGCCGCATCCGCAGGCTGTGACCTGTTTGTTTCCAGCCATTCCAATGCCGCGGGAAAGGAATCCGTGGACTATCCGGTGGCCTACTGCGCCATCGATGGCAGTGCTGACGGGATCGGTCTGGCCCTGGTCCAGTGTGTGGAAACGGTGATGGGTACCGTCCAGGCGGCCAGGATAGAACACAGGCGCGGCCAGAATGGGGACTACTATGGGGTGGTGCGAGGCGCCACGGCTGTAGGGACACCCGGCCTGATCCTGGAGCATTCCTTCCACACGAATCCGGAGGCTACGGTCTGGCTGCTGAACGACAGCAATCTGGATCAGCTGGCCAGGGCCGAGGCGGATACTATTGCACAGTATTATGGCCTTGAGCAAGTGCGTAAATCCGGCTGGGTTCATGAGGATGGAGGTGAGAGGTTCTATCTGGGGGATACTGGCGATTACGTGAAAAATGACTGGTATCAGTATGATGGTAACTGGTACTGGTTCGACGGGGCCGGCCATATGGTTACAGATACCTGGTACCAGTATAATGGTGACTGGTATTATTTGGGCCAGGATGGTGCTATGGTGAAGGGCCTTCTGGAGAACAGTGGCAGGTGGTACTATCTGAATCAGGATGGTCGTATGGCTACAGAGCCGGTACTGCTTACACCCGATCAGGACGGAGCGCTTCGGTGGCCGGGGCTGATTAGATAAAATAAGACCTTTCATCACGGTAACTGGTGGTGAAAGGTCTTTAATCCTTATAATGAGTGGCAATATCTTCGATACTGCAGTCCAGAATATTGCAAAGAGTGTTTATTGTGTTCATGCTGATCCCTTCGTTTTTGCGTAAACGGTGCAGGAGGGATTTACTGATGTGATGGTCATTCGTAAGTTTGTACTGGGTAATTCCTTTTTCTTTCATGGTTTCCCACAGCTTGTCATATTTGATCATAAAATCACCTTTGGGCTTGTGCTAAGAGTATTTTACAACTACAATTAGTATGCACAAAGGTTTTGTTTTCAGACCCCAAACTAAATTGAAGGCGGAAAAAAATGAAGAAGAGAATATATGTTCTGGCAGTAATGATAGCAGCGTTTTTTCTGGGTGTAGGCCAGTTAAGAAAGGATGATGGTAAATTTCATATTTCCCAGACATATGTAACCGTTGGTGGAGGATATGTGAATACCAGGATAAGGGTCATAGTTTACGAAAAAGGGTATGATACAGATACCATGTTCGGTGATGTAAGAAATTATTATGCTGCTAAAAATGGTGAGCCTGATCAGTAGACCATTTGGCTGTATGATTCCATGGAAGAGTTTAAAAAGCATAATTGCAGGGAAATCAGAGTCTATTATAAAGGAGACATGAGACGGGATTGACAAAAAGATAATAATGGATATTCTATATGAACAAACTCAGATAGGGTAGTACCTATAAAAATATTCTTGACTTTTGAAAACAATTAGGTATCATAGAATTAGTACTACAAAAGTATCACACGATATATCACACGGGGTCACTATATGCGTGTAGAAGAAAGGGGGTCGTGAGGGTTCGAATCCCTCCGTCTCCGTTTCATGCGTGTCCCCGGAAACCCAGGGGTTTTTTGAAAAGCCAAGGGGTTCCGGGGATTTTTATGTTTCCCCGGTCCCGTTCCAAAGCCCCATTCACAGGCACCACCAGTAAATCAGAAACCCTCCAATAGCCAGAAGAATCAGGCATCCCACAATCCGTAGAAACCACATTCTGTATTCCGGGTCCGTGATCAGATGAAACCACCACCCGATGTATATCCAGTAAAGTATTTTTAGCTGTATGTCGGCCAGCCATTTGGCAGGTTCCCACCACCATCCTATAAACATCCAGTATAGACATCCCATGACTCCAGATTCCCTCCCAATAGTCTAAACCATTACATTATAGAGCATTTTCAGAACGGATGCAATCGCAATGATTTTGCAATTGACTTATCCACCCAATGGGGGTATGATCATAACGGCAGATATAGAACGTGTCTGAACATTCAGGCAGTCGTCACAGCCATGAAAGTCCGGCTCTGGCGGCTGCCTTCGTAAAGGAGAATCAGCATGGACCGGTCAGGTGGCCCGGGTGGGCGTAAAAAGTGGGTAAGCGGAAGCGGAAAAGGAGTCGGCAGACGGGGAGGCGGTCTGAATCTGGGCGGTCCGGCGGGAAAACGGGGCAGCTATGGGGGACGTCCTACAGGCGGCGGCGCAGGAGGATTTTCCGGCGGAACGGGACGCCCTGCGGGCAGCTTTGGAAGAAGGGGCAGAGGGGGCATGCCTTCCGGCGGTATTCTGATTCTCCTGGTTCTGTTCCTGATATTCGGGGGCAAGTCAGCCCTGACCGGACTCTTTCAGTCCGGCAGCGGCGCGGGAACCGGAACCTACAGCAGCCAGAGCAGCCAGGGAAGCGGCTCCGCCGGTTCCGGCACCCAGAGCTCCCAGGCGGCAGGCAACCTGGGGGTATTGAACCGGGAAGTCTCCCCCCAGGCCAGAGAGAAGCGGACCGTCCTGAAAGGCAACGGTCAGGATACGGTCACCATTATGGTGTACATGTGCGGTACAGACCTGGAGTCCAGGGCCGGTATGGGTACTTCGGACCTGACCGAGATGACCCGGGCAGAGATCAGCGACCAGGTGAACCTTCTGGTCTATACCGGCGGATGTACCGGCTGGAAGAACCAGATTGTCAGCAGCCGGACCAACCAGATCTACCAGGTGAAAAACGGCGGCCTGACCTGCCTGGTGGAGGATGCAGGCAACGTGTCCATGACCGATCCCGACACCCTGGCTGGTTTTATCCGCTGGTGCGGGGAGCACTATCCCGCAGACCGGAACAGTCTGATCTTCTGGGACCACGGCGGCGGCTCGGTCAGCGGCTACGGCTATGACCAGAAGTTTCCGCGCAGCGGCTCCATGACCCTGGCCATGATCCATAGGGCCTTAAAAGACGGAGGCATGACCTTTGATTTCATCGGCTTTGACGCCTGCCTCATGGCTACTATGGAGAATGCCCTGATGCTGAGCCAGTATGGGGATTATCTCATCGCTTCGGAGGAGACGGAGCCTGGGCTGGGATGGTATTACACAGACTGGCTGACTGCCCTGTCCCGGAATACTTCCATGGCCACCCTGGAGATCGGCAAACAGATTGTGGATGATTTCATCAGCACCTGCGCACGTCAGGGCCAGGGGCAGAAGACTACCTTGTCCGTGGTGGATCTGGCAGAGCTGGAGAAGACGGCCCCGGCGGCATTTACCGCATTTTCCCGTTCCACCAGCGACCTGATCCGCAATGACAGCTACCAGGTGGTGGCCAGGGCCAGGAGCGGTGTCCGGGAGTTCGCCCAGTCTTCCAGGATCGACCAGGTGGATCTGGTCCATCTGGCAGAGAATATGGGGACGGAGGAAGGAAAGAAGCTCTCCCAGGTTCTCCGTGATGCCATCAAATACAACCTGACCTCCCGGAGCATGACGGATTCCTGGGGGATCTCCATCTATTTTCCATATAAGAAGCTGTCCAGCGTGGATTCCATGGTGGAGACCTATGAGGCCATCGGCATGGACGCGGAATATGCCCGCTGCATCCAGGATTTTGCCAGCCTGGAAGCCAGCGGTCAGGCTGTATCCGGCGGCACCAGCTCCCCCCTGCCCACTTTACTGGGAACCGGATCCTCCTATGGCAATGCTTCCGACGCAGAGGTTCTGGCCCAGCTTCTGGGATCCTTCCTGTCCGGAGGCTACCAGGTGATCAGCGGGCTTGACAGCTCCAACACGGGATTCTTAAGCGGGCGCAGTCTGGAGGATTATTCCGGTTATCTGGCAAAGAACCAGGTGGATCCGACAGGTCTTGTCTGGACAGAGGACAGTGACGGGCGGCAGAAGCTGGTGCTCTCCGATGAACAGTGGGACCTGATCCAGAATGCAGAGCTGAATGTATTTTATGATGACGGGGAAGGCTATATAGATCTGGGGCTGGACAATGTCTACGAGTTTGACAGCCAGGGAAACCTGGTGGGTGAATATGACGGAACCTGGCTGGCAATCAATAACCAGCCTGTGGCTTATTATTTCATGGATCAGGCCGGGAATGACGAAGCATATATGGTCACCGGACGTGTCCCGGCTATGCTCAACGGGCAGCAGGTGAACCTGATTCTTGTCTTTGACGAGGAGAATCCCCGGGGCTATATTGCCGGAGCCCAGACAGATTATGATGAGGAGGAGACCCGGACCGTGGCCAAAGGCCTGACGCAGCTGCAGCCCGGTGATACTTTGGAGTTCCTCTGTGATTATTATTCCTATGACGGGAATTTCCAGAACAACTATTACCTTGGTGAGCCAATGACTGTGGAGGAAGACATGGTCATCAGCAATGTGGAGATTCCCGGCGGGACGATGGAGGCAACCTACCGGCTGACGGATATTTACAACCAGGCATACTGGACACCGGTGATGGGAAGACAGGCGCAGCCATGACCAGTTGTATAAATGATCAGAAACGAAGGGTTAGTGGGGCAGATGGACGGAAAATCAATACAGACGCTGGTTTATGAAGAGCTGAAAAAGAATATTATATCCATGAAGCTGGAGCCGGGACAGACCATGAGCACCCAGGAGATCGCCACAAAGCTGAATGTCAGCAGAACGCCGGTGCGGGAGGCATTTCTGCGCCTGCAGTCGGAGGGCCTGGTGGAGATGATCCCCCAGCGGGAGACTATGGTGTCCCGGATCGATGTAAGGCGGGTGTCCCAGGAGAAATTCATCCGGGAATGCCTGGAGCTGGGGGTGATCGACATGTTTCTGGAGAGAAGGAGCCAGGAACATGTCCGGAAAATGAACGAGCTCATCAGCACGCAGAAGCAGTGCGCCGGTGCCCGGGATTTCGTGGGGTTTCTGGAAGCAGATGACCGGTTCCATAAGGTTCTGTTCGATGTTGCGGGCCAGAAGATGGCCTGGGAGACCATTGCCAGCAGGAACGGACACTATAACCGGCTGCGGATTCTGTATGTCCAGACGGAGGATGTGACAGACAGCTCCATCCGGCAGCATACGGAGATTGTAGAACTTTTAAAGACAAAGGAGCAGGAGCGTATCCGCAAAGCCATGGCATCCCATATCCGGAGATTTGATGTGGACCAGGCAGGGCTGATCACTGCGTACCCGGATTATTTCGGCACCAGGGAGCAGTACGACCGTGAGCGGCGGATCGGAGTACTGGAAATCTGATACAAATGTAACGGTTCAGGGGGCGCATCTTCTTGTCCGGCTACGTCAGACAAGAAGCATCGGGCGCCCGCCCGATGTGGAAAACTGGACAAAAATCAGTTACATAGCCCACTATGCGCCTGATTTTTGTCCGGCACTCTC
>CAJTOW010000006.1 GCA_910577655.1 uncultured Lachnospiraceae bacterium
GTTTTCGCACGGTCAGCGCAGCGAGTGCGCAGACCTGTCTGAACTGTTACAACTGTTCAGACGGACCATAATCTTAATGTAGTCCTCTGTTTTATCCCTCATGATTCCAAACCCCTTCCCCAGCTCTTCCAGGGAAAGTCTGTGGGAAATGAGACCGGAGGGGGTAATCTTTTCATGAGCCAGACACTTTAGAACATAGTGCCAGTCATCCCCGGGATCCTGGGTAAAGGAGGAATTCCAGGTTCCAGTAACAGTCAGCTGGTTTCGCAGTATCTTCCAGTAGGTCTGCTTGTCCAGAGCCATATCCGAATAGGGATTTCCCACAAGACAGATCCTCCCGGCCGCCGCTGTATCCTCCACAGCCTGGGCAAAGGTGGCGTTCTTTCCCACACATTCAAAATATACATCTGCTCCGGCTCCGCCGGTGGCAGCAAGGAATTTCTCCCGCATATCCGGCTTACGGCTGTCGAAAAACTGCTCCTGGGACAATCCCAGCCCCAGAATAGCCTGCTTCTGGAATTCCTTATTGCCAATAGCCAGAATATTCTCTACTCCGGCTTCTTTAAGGAACATCACCAGCAGCAGGCCGATGGTTCCAAGACCGCAGACAGCTACCGTGTCTGTCCCGGAGAAAGAGAGCCGTCTCATGGCATGTACTGCCACAGCCATAGGCTCCAGCATGGCCGCCTCCTCAAAGGTCACTGTCTTTGGAAGCTCCAGCAGATTCGCCGCGGGAACCGCCACATATTCCGCAAATCCTCCGTCCCTGCGTGACCCCAGATACCCATAATTCCGGCACATTTCATAAAGCTTTCTCTGACAGGGCAGGCACTGGCCGCAGGGAATCAGCGGAAATACCCCTACTGGTTTTCCTTTCCAGTCACCAGACACCTTTGCACCGGTCTCCGTCACTACCCCGGAGAATTCGTGTCCTATGACCAGAGGATGCCTATGGGCCCCTGTCTGGAATACTCTGGGGATATCTGAGCCGCAGATGCCTGCTGCCTTCACCTGAACCAGCACCTCATCTTCCCCGATCACCGGCTCCGCCACATCCTCCAGACGAAAATCGCCTATATCATGCAACACCCATGCTTTCATAATATGTCCCCATCCTTTCCCTTTATGCAGCAGTTCAGATCCCCCCTGAACCGTTGCACCTTTATGATCCCAGAATCTGCCGGAACCGCTCCAGATCATTCCGGGTGGTGATCTTGAAATTCCCCTCATCCCCCGGTATCATAGCCATATCCATCCCTGCCAGGATGGCAGGCTCTGTGGAACCATTGATCTGGAGAATCCGCTCCGGCAGAAGCTGTCGGTTGGCCTCCAGATATTTGCCCAGCAGAAATACTTCCGGCGCCTGACCGGCAAATATCTCATTCCGCTTCAGCAGGGATGTGACCCGCTTCCCGTCAGTACTCAGATACACCGTGTCCTTCATGGGAAGCACCGGCACCACCCCGTCATGTCCCTCCACAGCTGCCAGACAGTCGGAAATCTGCCGGACAGACAGCAGGGGACGGGCGGCATCATGAACAAATACCCTGTCTGGGTCAGCGGCATACTTCTGTATATCCTCCAGCCCATGGAGAATGGATAGCTGCCGGTTCTCTCCCGGAGCCGAAAAACCACGGAATTTGCCCATTGGATCCGCGGATTCAAGCCAGAAACCGATCTGCCCCCTCCATGCAGGATCCGCCACGATCTGGATAGCGTCAATCTCCTCATGGACAGATAAGGTCTCTATGGAGTAGCAGATCACCGGCCTGCCCCCCACCTCCAGATATTGCTTGGGAGTCTCTGATCCCAGCCTTAAGCCTGTCCCTCCGGACAGAATCAGCGCAATATTCATATCCTGATCCTCGATTCGTCAACTATGTGAAATTCTTTCTCCGGAACGTGCCTGCCGGCAATGTAACAGTTCCGATACCTCCTGAACCGTTACATCTGCTGCTCCATTCAGAAAACAAGATTGCGGATGTTCTGGAGAGTAGGACCATAAGGTCTGCCCTTGCCAAACAGCAGATTTGCCCCGATCACAAAGCCCTTGACCCCTTTTGGGCCATACTCCATGATCTTGTCCGCCCCGCAGGCTCCATCCCAGTATATCTCAAAATCCATGTCCTCCTTGATAGCCAGAAGTCTGGTGATCTTCTTCCCTACATAGGGAAGATACATCTGTCCTGCGTTGCCTGGATTCACCGACATTACAAGAACCTTTTTCACGATCCGCAGCATCTCCATGACTGTCTCCACAGAGGTTCCCGGATTGATCGCTATCCCCGGAATCATATCAGCGTCAATAATCTGCTGCAGTGTCGTGGAGGGGTGGTACTCTGCCTCGGGATGGATGTATACAGTATCCCCTTTGCGCAGCTTCTCCAGAAACAGCCCGATCCTGTTGTTAGGATGCTCAATCATCAGGTGAACATCCAGCGGTCTGGAAGCTGCACCTGCTATGTACTTCATATCGTTAAGGGACATGGCAAAATTCGGCACATACCGCCCATCCATAATATCTATATGGAAGGAATCTATGCCGCCTTCCTCCAGCGCCTGCACTTCCTTCTCCAGACTGCCATAGTCGGCTGACATCATGGAGGCCATCAATTCAAAATCCATAATAAAAACTCCTTTTCTTCATAACTCACAACTGATGATACCATATCTGCCGAAAATACACAATCAAAAAGTGTTGCCGTCCAGGGGGAGAACGGTTTGTTCGCAACAGCTCAGGCCCTCCTGAACCGTTTCGTTTGTCAGTGTACACGGGACGCGTCTTCTTGTCCGCCTGCACCAGTCAGGAAGCACCTGACATCCGCCTGATGACACAATCGATACTTCTTGGGCGTGTCTGAAAATTCATTCCCGGCATCTCCTCAAACTGTGACTCACATCTGCCAGAAAGCAATTTTCAGACACACTCTTGTCCAGGTTGACAAGTTCTCCCTTTTGCTTTAGAATTAGACAAATACAAATGCCGGGAGGTACTATTATGACAGCCGAACTCACCGCGCTGGGACTTTTTCTGACCGGGCTGGTGCTCTGTATCGTCAGCGGGGCCCATCTGCTGTATGCCCTTTTATTCGGAATGGTCTGTTTCAGCATCTACAGCATCTACAAGGGGAATTCTCTTAAAAGTACCTGCCTGATGCTGAAAGAGGGTATGGCGAAAATAACCAACATTCTCCTCATCTTTCTCTTCATCGGTTCCCTGACAGCAAGCTGGAGGATCTGCGGCACGATTCCATTTATCCTGCGTCATTCTATCCGGTTTATCCAGCCCCGTTTTTTCGTCCTCTGCACCTTTTTGCTGTGTTCGGTCATGTCCTTTCTCACAGGAACCTCCTTTGGGACCTTCAGCACCATGGGCGTCATCTGCATGCTTATCGGACGGACGGCAGGAGTCAGCCCGCTGCTCCTGGGAGGTGCCATCCTCTCTGGCAGCTACTTCGGCGACCGGTGCTCGCCTATGTCCTCCAGCGCCCAGCTGGTCTGCTCTGTCACAAAGACTGACATTTATTCCAATATCCGCCATATGATGCGGTCCGCTCTTGTGCCCTTTCTTCTAAGCTGTGTTTTGTATACCCTTTTTGCAGGCAGCCATATCACACCACCGGACACATCCTCTGCGGCCCTGTTTGAAGAATATTTCTCCCTGCACTGGAGTGTCTGTCTTCCTGCGGTGCTGATCCTCCTTCTCTCCCTGCTTCATGTGAAGGTACTGTGGGCCATGTCTGCCAGTGTCCTGACGGCTGTGTTCCTGGCTATCTTCCTTCAGGGAGCTGCTCCGGCAGAACTCCTTGTCTCCCTGTATCAGGGCTACCATGCCCCGGAGGGAAGTGAGCTTGCCGCAGTCCTCAATGGCGGTGGTATCTCCTCCATGGTACATGCCGGGATCATTGTGCTTATCTCTTCCTCCTATTCCGGCATTTTCTCCCATACGCCTCTCCTGGCGCCGGTAAAGAGGATCCTGGAGAGCCAGTCTCTGCGCCTTGGGGCTTTTGGAACCACGACCCTGGCAGCGCTTCTATCCTGCGCTGTCAGCTGCAATCAGAGTCTGGGAACCATTCTCACCTGCCAGCTCTGCCAGGATCTCTATTCCCGGAGAGAGGATCTTGCCCTGGCTCTTGAGGATACGGCTATTGTTCTGGCCGCCCTGATCCCCTGGGGGATAGCCGGCGCCGTCCCTTTAGTCACCCTGGGAGCACCTATGGCCTCCATGGCTATGTCCTTCTATCTGTGGTTGATCCCGGTATGGCGGCTGGTATGGGAGCTGTGGCACATAAAAAGAGCCAGATATCAAAATACCTGACTCCTTTAAGTAACCGTTCAGATACACCCTGAACGGTTACTCCTCTGATACAATCAATATAGTGACTGGTAAATCGTGTCTGCCGCCATCCTTTGTCACATAATATCCGGTTCCAGCGGAATGATCACCGCTGCCAGCAGATAAGCCAGAAAGCCGGTTCCCGAACAGGCCAAAACCGCCCACACCAGGCGGATCAGGGTAGGATCCACATTCAGATAATCCCCGATCCCTCCGCACACCCCACACAGCATCCGATCACGATTAGAACGATACAACTTCTTACTCATATCCATAATTACCTCCTTATTGTACATGATTTATTGGACATCTGGTCTGCCCTGTGGGCGCACCTCCTTATTGTCCCCGCCAGACTTCATGTCAACGGCTCCTGAAAATCCACTATGATAATACCTGCATTACATTCCAGATCCACCTTACGTCCGGTCTTATGATCCAGGTGCTTCTCCATATCCAGCCCCTGGTAACGCTTCGTCTCCTGGTCATTGATCACGATGCTTCCAAGACTGCATTCCAGATCATAATCATACAGTTCCTCCTCCCCGGCCAGCCTGATGGCTGCCGTTCCGGCATCACATTCCACAGAAGCCTTCTCTGATACAATCGCCCGACAGCCACTTTTCCCGGCAGCGCATTCCAGATCCAGAGCCCGGACACTTCCGCCGTAGACCATGGTTGTACCGGCACTGGTCTCAAGGGACAGCTTATCCGCATAGATCCGTTCTGCCTGGAAGCTTCCGCCCTCATTCTCAATCTTCACCTCGTCAAATACCCAGGTGGCAGGCACATAGAGAACCAGATCCTCTGCCTTGCCCCTGGTGCTGTAGTGAAAGCCCTTTAGCTTCACCTCCAGACTCTCACCCTTCTGGATAATCTGGTATGTCCGCTCCTGATTTCCTTTGCACCAGATCCAGATCTGTCCGGGATCCAGCTTCTCCCATTCCCGTAATTCTACATGATTGCCGGAAAGATCCACCTCCAGCTTGCGGATATCCCTATAGACGCTTCCGTCCTCTGTGGACAGCTCCGGACTGCCTGGAAATACGCCTTCCTTCAGCCATGTCTCCTCATCCGGCAGTTCCGAATCTATGGAAAGTTCCATATCCGAAGGCACCTGGCCTTCTATGTACAGCTTTTCCTCCATAAGGGGGCTGCCATTGTCCGGCCCCTCTCCTTCCATAGACGAATCTGCTTCCAGAGGCACCTCAACTTCCTTAGGCAGCTGAACTTCTGTCCCCGCACCTGCCCCGGGCCGCAGCGGGTCCTGTTCCCAGCTGGCCTTGAACCTGTTTTCCCATTGATCTTCCCATGCCTGACCTCCTGCCAACAGCGACCGGATACCATCGACACCATGGTTACCACCCATGACCGCTCCTGCGGTCATAGTCCCGATCCCCAGAAGGCAACAGATAATGCCGCAGACCAGCAGCCATTTGATCAGTCTCTTCATGCCCTTGTCCTCCTTCCTCTGTGCAGCATCCTGCCCAGACAGTCTGTTGCCCTGCCAATACACTTAGGAATCAGGATCCCATAAAGCAGGATAGACAAGACGATCCCCAAAAATCCCAGTCCCAGAAGCAGGAGCCCGCCGCCCAGCAGCAGCACGCCGCCCCACCAGTTGACAAACAGAAGACCAAAGCCGGACACCAGGGCACACACAGCCCCGATACAGACTACTACAGTCAGCACACCCACCAGAATCACAGCCAGAAAAGCAAGAGCAAATATACCTGCCGTGATCCCGGACATGGTTTTCCCAAGTCCCAGAAGGAAGGGCATAGCCAGGAGCACCAAAACAATCAGAAGAAATGCCCTCCGGCGTCTGCCCCACTCATCCTTCCTCTGCCCCATGGTTCCTCCCCTCCTTCCAAAAAAACGCTCCCAGCAGGAAGAACCTGATCTGGCTTTTCCGGATCCTCCCTGATCCTTCTGTCCCTGTTCTGCCTCGGCTCGCTCAGGAAGCTCCAGCTTCCGGGCCACCTGATACCGTGGGTCCCGGAACCGCTCATCCTGATACCCGCTGTCTGTGAAACCGCCTCCTTCTTCTAGATCCCCGGCCAGATCGGTACGGATGATAGCTGCCACCCGCTCCGGACTCCCGAACTCACGGAGGGCTTCCTCCTCCTGCTCCTCACCTGCCTCCTCCAGATAATCCTGATAGTAGGCAATCGCGTCCCGCTTCTCCTCCTCCGGAATATCCTGGAGCAGATATTCCAGCTCTTTCAAAAATTCCTCTGCCCTCATCTGTCTGCCTCCTCAAGTATACTGGAAATTTTGCCTGCATAGACACCCCACTCCCCGCGGTACAGGTTGAGCTGGACTCTCCCGCTCTCCGTAATCCTGTAATACCGCCGGTTCCTTCCATCGATCGCCACGTCATAGGTCTCCAGGCATGCCTCCTTCTGAAGCCTGCGCAGCACCGGATACAGCGTTGATTCCGAAATGTCGATCACATTCCGGATATCCTGGGTAATCTTATATCCATACGTTCCCTTCTGCTCCCTGGACACCACCGCAAGTACGATCGCATCCAGTAGGGCTGCTCCTGTGTTAAATACCATACTCTCACTCCATTCTGGCCGGTATCCGCTATGTATTTCATAATCAATATTGCCTTACGAATCGTATTATACAGCATATAATATAGTATGTCAATATAGTATTATATAGAAAACAAATCCAAGTAATAAACAGTCCCAAATAATGAATTTTCAGACACACTCTAGAGCCATTCCGATGTATGATCCCCATACCTCTCCTTATAGCGCACCAGCACACCTCTTGTCATCCCCAGAGTCAAGGGCAGGGGCACGATCCCGGTTACCGGGGTGGTGACCGTTGGACCGATGTCAATACTGTGTCATTGCAGCTCACGGGCCGTGGAAAAAGTCGCGGCTGCCTGCGGGAAACTGACGTAAGATCATGCAAATCCCTGATCTTCAAAACCGCAGGACAGACTTTTTTCACAGCCCCTCCGCCTGTGGCGGATCGCTTCAGCGATATAATTCCTCTCCGCCGCAGTGCGATCCTGCCCAAAGGGCTTTTTACTTTATAGGACTCAATTTCCTATAAAGTAAAAAACGGGAAGTCATATCCTGACTTCCCGCTCATCTTAAATCCTATAATTATCATTCTTTATCTGCAAAACCCCGACTCACCCGGAAATATCATGACTCCAGGTGCTGTGTCTGACAGACTCATTCGTCCTCTTACTCAGCATCCTCTGCTGCCACAGCTTCAATATCCACATCTGCGATATCCAAATCCACCGGAGCCTCCATATGATTCTGGAGAGCCTTCATGCTGAGGCTGATCTTGCGGTCCTCGCCATTGAAATCAACGACCTTGGCCTCAATCTCCTGACCGATGCTTAAGGCATCTGCCGGTTTGTCAACATGATCCCTGGAGATCTGGGATACATGAAGCAGGGCATCCACACCAGGCTCCAGCTCTATGAAAGCGCCAAAGTCGGTCATACGGGCTACACGTCCGCTGACGATGTTACCGGCCGCGTACTTCTCGGCTGCATGGGTCCACGGATTCTGCTCCGGGAACTTAAGGCTCAGGGCAATCTTCTCACCGTTGATATCCTTGATCAGGGTAGATACCTGGTCACCGGTATGAAAGACCTTCTTCGGGTTCTCCACGCGCCCCCAGGACATCTCGGAAATATGCAGCAGACCGTCAGCGCCACCCAGATCAATGAACGCGCCAAAATCGGTTACATTCTTAACGGTACCTTCCACGGTATCGCCTACATGAATGCGCTCAAAAAGAGCCCTCTGCATCTCGGCCTTTCTTGCAATCATCAACTGCTTTCTGTCACCGATGACTCTTCTTCTCTTGGGGTTGAACTCGGTGATGACGAACTCAATATCCTGTCCGGCATACTTATTCAGATCCCTCTCATAAGTATCGGAAACAAGACTTGCAGGAATAAAGACTCTCGCCTCTTCCACAACCACGCTTAAACCGCCATCCAGCACCTGGGCTACCTTTGCAGTAAGAACCTCCTGATTGTTGAAGGCATCCTCCAGCCTTTTGTTGCCCTTGTCAGCTGCCAGTCTCTTGTAGGAGAGCGCCACCTGGCCCTCGCCGTCGTTGACCTTGACAACCTTTGCTTCCATCTCATCGCCTACCTGTACCATACTCTTAAGATCAGCGCTGTTGTCATTGGTGTACTCGTTCTTCGGGATGATGCCATCTGACTTATACCCGATATTCAGGACGATCTCATCATCCTTCACATCGATAACTTTACCCGTGACGATCTCCCCTGTACGTATAGTTTTCAATGATTCTTCCAACATTTGTTCAAAACTTAACTCTGACATTAGTATGAACCTCCTCGATAATTTGTTTCGGGGTTGATGCCCCTGCTGTAATACCTACGCTGCGCACAGAATTCACACATTCAGGATTGAAATCGCCTAGTGTCTGGATAAAGAAAGTATTCTTACATTCCCTCTGGCATATCTCGTAAAGCTTCTGTGTATTGGAACTATGTCTGCCTCCTATGACGATCATGGCATCCACCTCAGAAGCGATACGCTTAGCTTCCACTTGTCGTTCCTGTGTTGCATTGCAAATCGTATTTAAAACAATTATATCATAACCTTTTTTCTTGAATTTTTCAACTAAATCTTGAAATTTATTGTAATTAAATGTCGTCTGGGATACGACGCAGAGTTTTTCTCCCTGACAAAGGGGCAAATCGTCGATCTGGGAGGCATCTTTCACCACCAGGGTGTCCTCCGCCCCCCATCCCCGGATCCCTTCCACCTCCGGATGATCCGGATTTCCGATGATCACCACCCTGCGGCCTTTCTCCTTCTGCTCCGCCACGATCCGGTGAATCTTCTTCACAAAGGGGCAGGTGGCATCCACCACGGTGATCCCTTCCCTGTCCAGCAGGTCATAGACATATCTGCCCACTCCATGAGAGCGGATGATCACGGTTCCCTCTTTAAGCTTCTCCAGCTCCTCCACCGTTTCCAGGACCTTGACGCCCTTTTCCTCCAGATCCCGCACCACCTCCTCATTGTGGATGATGGGGCCGAAGGTATAGACGGGGCCCCGGGCCTTCTGGATCTGTTCATACACCTGGTCCACGGCACGCTTCACGCCAAAACAGAATCCGGCTGTCTTCGCTACGATCACTTCCATCCTTTACTCCACTTTCAGACCATGGGAAACTGCCACCTGGATGATCCGGTCTGCCACCTCTTCAATAGTCATCTCTGACCCGTCCACCAGCACCGCGTCCTCTGCCTGTTTCAGGGGAGCAATCTTCCGGGTCATATCCCGCTGGTCCCTTTCTATTATATCTTGCTCAATTTCCTGCAAATTACACATTTCACCCTTCTCAACCAGCTCCTTGTACCGGCGAAGGGCCCGCACTCTGGAAGACGCGGTAAGAAAGATCTTGGCATCTGCGTCCGGAAGGATGCAGGTACCGATGTCCCGTCCGTCCATGATCACGTCCGTATAGGCAGCCAGATCCCTCTGCAGATCCAGAAGGTGGGCGCGGACCGCCGGATAAGCGCTGGTGGCCGAAGCCATATTGCCCACCTGCTCGCTGCGAATGAGGCCTGATACATTCTCCCCATTGAGGATCACCTGCTGGGCACCGTCCTCGTAGCGGATGGTGATCCCGGCAGCCTTCGCCGCCTGGGATATGGCCGCCTCATCCTCCGGCCCGATCCCCTGGCGGATGAAATAAAGGGCCATGGCCCGGTACATAGCTCCGGTGTCTACATAGACGAATCCCAGCCGTCTGGCCACCAGTCTGGCAATGGTACTTTTGCCTGCACCGGCAGGACCGTCAATTGCAATATTATATGATGTTTTCTGCATTTTAATCTCCATTCTCTGATTCTGTTCCCGTCATGGGCCGGATACCTGTCATACAGAAATATTCCATATGGTCATGAACAGTCGGCCGATATCCCGGCCAGATATCCGGTAGACCAGGCGATCTGCAGGTTGTAGCCTCCTGTAACCGCGTCAACATCCAGCACCTCCCCGGCAAAATAAAGTCCCTTCACCAGCTTCGACTCCATGGTGGATGGATTGACCTCCCGCACAGAAACACCACCCTGGGTGATGATCGCTTCCTTATAATCCCGGAGTCCGGTAAGGGTCAGCCGGAAATCCTTCACTGCCGATACAATCCTGTGACGCTCCTCCCGGCTGATCTCATTGACCTTTTTCTCCGGGGATATCCCGCTTTGGCTCACAATCACCGGAACCATCCTGGCCGGAAGCAGATGCACCAGGGCATTCTTGAACTGACGGTTCTTCACCTCCTCAAAATCCCGCAGGATCCGGGCATCCAGCTGTTCTGCTGAAAGAGCCGGCTTTAAGTCTATGGATAAAACCAGAGGCTCTTTCCTGATCTCCTTTGTCACATAGCTGCTGGCTGAGAGAAGCACCGGACCGCTGACTCCATAGTGGGTAAACAGCATTTCCCCGAACTCCTCATACAGCACCTTGCCGCTCTTTCTGATGGCGGCCCGGATATTGCGCAGGGATAGGCCCTGAAGCTCCTTCACCACCGGCTCTGCCGTCTCAAAGGGAACCAGGGCCGGAGACAGCTCAGCAATGTGATGCCCCGCCTGACCCGCAAACCGGTAGCCGTCCCCGGTGGAGCCGGTGGCCGGATAAGACAAGCCTCCGGTGGCCACCAGCACCGCGTCTCCCTCCACGAAACGCCCGTTCCGTTTCAGAATCACGCCCCTGGCCCGTCCTGCCTCAATCCCCAGCTCCTTTACCTCTTCTCTAAGAAATATTTCCACACCCAGGTGTTTTAAACATCCTGTCAGTGCTCCGGTGACGTCAGATGCCTTATCAGACACTGGAAACACCCGGTTGCCACGTTCTGTCTTGACGGGACAGCCGTTCTGCTCCATAAGCTCCATCACGTCCTCGTTGGAGAAGGAGTAAAAAGCACTGTACAGAAACTTCGGGTTGTGCACCACACTCCGGAACAGATCCTCCAGGTCGCATGCATTGGTCAGATTGCAGCGTCCTTTTCCGGTGATATAGAGCTTTTTCCCAAGCTTTTCATTCTTTTCGTAGATTTGAACCTGGTGTCCGTTCCGGGCGGCGGCGATCCCGGCCATCATGCCGGCCGCACCGCCTCCGATGATTATCACTCTGCCCATGGCATCCTCCTGTCCTTCTCCATGTATCCTCAGCAGCCGCGCCTGATTTTGCGAAACTCCGGGAGTACATCTCTTTCCCAAGTACTCACTGCCGCGCCAGCCCCGGGTACGCAACAGTTCAAATCCCCCTTGAACTGTTATCTGGGTACAGATATCCCCTGATCTTTTCTCTGGCCCTGGTCAGATTCTCCAGCCCATAGAAGAATCTCAGGCCCAGGTTCAGGGGATCTGTACCCTCCAGACCGGAATCTGCCAGTATGAACCACTTGTAGCTTTCTACAAAATCCGGATACTCCTCAGGCTCCTGTCCGGGGCCCACCCCAGTCTCCGTCAGCGGCCGGGTATCAGGATCTGGCTCTGACTCTGGCCTTGGGATATTCAGGGCCGTATCAAAGCTCTCCTTGTAAAATCCCCCTTCCACCTGCTCCAGGATCTGCCCCTGGAATACCAGCATCTGGCTTATGAATGCGGTGCGGTCCCGGAATGATCCATCCCGGCGCAGCACATCATTCCAGTCCACCCACAGCCTAAACTGCATGGGAGCCTGCCCGTCAGTCCCGGGCACCGGTTCCAGGTAATTCTCATTTGCTCCTATGCCATCTGTATAGACGTGTACAGATTCCAGGTAACCTTCCAGCTCCTGAGGGTACACATCCCTCAGACTTTCCAGGATCTGCCTTACACCTGCCTTCCCGGTATCGTATGCTCCTCCATCTGCCCACAGGGAAATCTCCGGACTGTCCGCGTCTGCCCCAGGCTTTTGGTACTCATGGAAAGCACCGCCCTCCTCCCCGCTGCCTTCAGCTGTCTCTTCCCTGGCCGGAAGCGGTCCGGCATACAGCTCTCTCATAGGGGCATCATATTCCACCACGTTCAGCTCATATCCGCCGGAAGCCGGAGCCAGGGTAAAATGGAGCCGGTATACCGGATCCTCCCAGTGATACTCTACCCCATTAGGTCCGGCAGAGCCTGCCCAGGGGATACCATAGATCTCTGAGACCCTCTCTTTCATCTCCTCCAGCCCGACTCCTGCCCCGTCGCTGTCCAGGGCGATCTCCACCAGCCGGTTGTCCTGATAATAATACCTGGTCAGAATCACCTGATCCACATTGAACCATTTCATATGGTACTGGTATGCATGAATCGCCCGTCCTTCACTATCCTGATTCTCTGTAACCGGAATCCCGGTCATGCCCAGACGGTTGTCCGTCTCCTCATGGGATTCCCCAAACCGGATAGAAGACTCCTCTTTCTGGACATACTCGCCTTCATGGAGATTGTTATAAAATCTTGACTTGGCATGAAGGGAAGGCGTATCTGCGCTCATGATATCCGAAAGCACCCTGGCCAATGCATTGACCACCTGGGCTACCCGTTCGATATCCACAAGCTCCGGACGGTCATAAGGAGAACCTGCCTCGTAGGCGTCCCACATCTGGCGTACCTCTACAGCCGGTATTCCCCGCCGGACAAAAAGACTCGGAATCCCCTGCTCCTGCTGCTTCCATCCCGCCAGGGGAATCTCCCCAGCGGCCTCTTTAAACAGATCTCCCAGAAGGGTTGACTTCCCGTCATCTGTCTTCAGAACCATCCGCGGGTCCGTATAGTATCCCATGGGGCCCAGGTGCACGACCCCGATCATCCGGAGGGCTTCCTCCTCCGTAAGCCCCGCAAGATAACGGCGTGCCCCGCCCTCTGCCCCCGTTCTGTCGGCAAAGCTTACAAACCGCAGCTCCGTATCCGTAGGCAGCGAGGAAAGCAGCCGCGCCGTCTCCAGCATGGCAACCATACCGGAAGCGCTGTGGACGGCTCCCGGACTTCCCTCGGCCACCCCGTGGCAGCTTCCCACCAGAATGATATCCGCATCCGGTGAAGAGCCGCCCCGTACAGCCACCACATTGGACCTTTGCACAGAACCCCCTTCCGGTTCCCATGTCTGGAAATTCTGAAGAGTCACCTCATATCCATAATCCGTCAGCATCTGCTGCAGGTAGGATACGATTTGTTCCTCCCCCTCCTGCCTCTTTGGACAGGGCACGCCTGCCACCATCCCAAGGGCCTCCTGAAGGTAGAAGGGATTGGCCTCCTCCAGAACCAGCATATCCGGCAAAATGATCCTTGGCTCCTGGGGCGCTTCCTGACCCCCTGGCAGAATCCGGGTCGAAGGCCCTGCACAGCCTCCCAGAATACAGAGGGATACCGCAGCCGCGGCCAGTACTGCCCCCGCAGCTCTCTTCGTCTTTCCCATGAAATCTCCTCTCCGGCCCCTACCTTCTCCTATGGTCAGCGCAGCAAATACGCAGACCTGTACTAACTGTTACAACGCTCCCGGTAATTCAAACAAATTAAGCGTGTCCTGGTGTCCTCCCCCAATGATCATGCTCCACATGACGGAAAACACCTTTAAGACACGCCCTGCTCCTGGCGCAGTCTGCCCAGAACAAGGATTCTCCCCTGTTCCGGCACCTGAATCCATTATAGCATGGCCGGATGTTTTTGCAAGGGAAAAAGCAAAAACAGCTCCGGGATTGCCGAAGCTGTTTGTTACGGTTTCTACACTTCCGTTTCCACAAAGATATCGTAAATGGCCCTGATGGCCTGATCAAAGTCATTGTTCTTGACTCCGATGATAATATTCAGCTCACTGGAACCCTGGTCAATCATCTTTACATTGATCCGGGCATGGGCCAGGGCGGAGAAGATCCTCCCGGCCGTTCCACGGGTAGCTTTCATCCCCCGGCCCACTACCGCGATCAGGGCCAGATCTGATTCCAGCTCCACACCGTCCGGCTCTACCGCCCTATGGATCCCGGCTATGACAGACTGCTCATACTCCTCGAACTCGGACTGGTGAACCATGATTGTCATGGTGTCGATCCCGGAGGGCATATGCTCAAAGGAGATGCCGAACTTCTCGAAGACACCCAGAACCTTTCTGCCAAAGCCCACCTCAGAGTTCATCATGGCTTTTTCAATATTGATGGCGCAAAAGCCCTTCTTCCCCGCGATTCCGGTGATGGTGTACCGGGGCTTCCTGCAGGTGCTTTCCACAATCAGGGTACCCTTGTCATCGGGCTTGTTGGTATTGCGGATATTGATGGGGATCCCTTCCTTTCGTACAGGGAAGATGGCATCCTCATGAAGGACACTGGCTCCCATATAGGCCAGCTCCCGCAGTTCCTTATAAGTGATAGTCTCAATGATCTCCGGATTCTCCACCACCCTTGGATCTGCCACCAGAAAGCCGGACACATCGGTCCAGTTCTCATAGAGATCCGCGTGGATCGCCCGTGCCACAATGGAGCCTGTTACATCTGAACCGCCACGGGAGAAGGTCTTGATAGTGCCGTCATGCTTTGATCCGTAAAATCCGGGAATCACCGCCCGCTCCACATGCTCCAGCCGCTCAGCCAGCTCCTTATTGGTATTGTCTGCCTCCAAGTTGCCATTCTCATCAAAGAAGATCACCTCTGCCGCATCAATGAACTCAAAGCCCAGGTACTCGGCCATCACGATGCCGTTGAGATACTCGCCCCGGGAAGCCGCATAGTCACGGCCTGCCCCCTTGACAAAATTCTCCTCAATGTTGGCAAATTCATGATCCAGATTCAGATTCAGATCCAGACCATTGATGATCTCCTCATAACGCTCCCGGATCTGGTTTAAAATCTTCTTATAGGACGCCCCGGTGGACGCCGCCTCATAGCATTCATATAAAAGGTCCGTGACCTTGGTATCCTTATTGTTTCTCTTGCCAGGCGCAGAAGGAATCACATAGCGTCTCGTCTTATCCGCGCGGATGATATCCCCCACCTTGCGGAACTGTCTTGCGCTGGCAAGGGAACTGCCGCCAAACTTTACTACTTTTCTCACAGCCATTCTCCTCACGTACATTCTTTTAATCCTAAAATAATACTGTAATTCTCGTCTTCTGTCAAGACCAATTCACGGCCACACCGCGCTGGCTGCCGTTCAGGCGGTAACAGTTCAGATACCGCCTGAACCGTTACGCTCTGGCCACTCCTACCTGAAGTACTCCACTCCTGACTCAAACAGCCTCATATCCTGCTGGCCATAGATATTCATGGCCACTGCCTCACCGCGGCGCTCAGAGTGGGCCATCTTGCCCAGGATCCGGCCATCAGGGCTGGTGATGCCTTCCACGGCCATATAGGAGCCGTTGGGATTCCACAGCTCATCCATAGTGGGACGCCCGCAGTCATCCACATACTGGGTAGCCACCTGCCCGTTGGCAAAAAGCTTCTCCAGCCACTCCCTGCCGGCTACGAAGCGGCCCTCTCCATGGGAAGCCGGGTTGCAGTAGACACCGCCTGCCTCTGCCCCCTTCAGCCACGGGGACTTATCGGAAACCACCTTTGTGTAGACCATTCTGGAAATATGTCGGCCAATGGTATTCATAGCCAAAGTCGGTGAATCTGCCCTCTGCTCCACGATCTGTCCCTCCGGAAGAAGCCCCAGCTTGATCAGGGCCTGGAAGCCGTTGCAGATGCCCAGCATCAGACCGTCCCGCTCATATAACAGCTTCTCGATCTCCTCTTTGATCACCGCGTTGCGGAAAACGGTGGCAAAGAACTTGGCGCTTCCCTCCGGCTCATCGCCTGCGGAGAAGCCGCCGGGGAACATGACGATCTGGGCTTTGGAGATCTCCTTTTTGTACACCTCCACAGAATCCCGGATATCCGCCGCGTCCAGATTCCGGAACACACGGGTCACCACCCTGGCTCCTGCCCGCTCAAAGGCCTTCCCACTGTCATACTCACAGTTGGTTCCCGGAAATACAGGGATAAACACACTGGGCTGGGCCAGTTTGTGGCTGCACACATACACATGGTCTGCCTTATATACCTGATCCTGAATCTCGGTCTCTTTCACACCGGACCTGGTGGGGAATACCCCCTCCAGAGTCTTCGTCCAGTTGTCCTGGGCCTCCTTCAGGGAGATCTCCACCGGGCCATACGTAAAGACCGCACGGGCCAGGACCTGGCCGATAAGCGTATAGGACATGGAAAGCTCGCCCACCTTGCCCTCAGGCACCTCACATACGATGTCGCCCCAGCCTGCGCCGAAGAAATCCCGGGGATCCACATTGTGTTCGATCTTAAGGCCCAGCCGGTTGCCAAATGCCATCTTGCTGACAGCCTCCGCGATCCCGTGCCGTTCTACAGCATAGGCAGAGATCACCCGGCCCGCCTGAATATCCTCATGAAGCTTTCTGTAGCCCTCCATGATCTGCCCATAGACCGGCAGGTCCCAATCATCCCGCTCTGCCTTAAAGACTACGATCTTACTTCCCGGCTTCTTGAATTCCGGGGTAATGATATCCCCATGCTTTGCCACATCTACCGCAAAGGAAACCAGGGTCGGGGGGACATTGATCTCCCCATGCTTCTCGTCATTGAAGGTACCGGACATGCTGTCTTTGCCGCCGATAGAACCCAGGCCGAAGCCAAGCTGGGCATCGTAAGCCCCCAGAAGCGCCGCAAAGGGTACGCCCCAGCGGGCCGCATCCCCGGTCATCCGCTTGAAATACTCCTGGAAGGTGAAATGAATCTTCTCAAAGTCACCGCCGCAGGCCACAATCTTGGCCACAGAGGAAACTACTGCATAGATGGCTCCATGGTAGGGGCTCCAGCTTGACAGATAGGGATCAAAGCCGTAGCTCATCATGGTCACCGTATCCGTAGTGCCGGACAGCACCGGCAGTCTGGCCACCATGGCCTGGGTCTCGGTCATCTGGTATTTGCCGCCGTAAGGCATCAGGACAGAGCCTGCGCCGATGGAAGCGTCAAACCGCTCCACCAGTCCTCTCTGGGAGCACACATTGAGATCGGAAAGCATGGAAAGCCATGCTTCCCGCACATCCCCGGTCTCCTGGCGGATGAAGGGATTGCCTTCCCTGTCAGGTGTCTCCAGAACCACATCCGCCTCCTGGTGGGCGCCGTTGGTATCCAGAAAAGCACGGCTGATATCCACAATGGTCTTTCCTCTCCATCTCATGACCAGACGGGGGTTTTCTGTCACCACAGCTACCCGGACTGCCTCCAGGTTCTCTTCCCTGGCAAAGCCCAGGAAGGTCTCCACATCCTCCGGATCCAGCACCACTGCCATGCGCTCCTGGGACTCGGAGATAGCGATCTCTGTGCCGTCCAGACCTGCATACTTCTTCGGCACCTTGTCCAGGTCGATCTCCAGACCCGCAGCCAGCTCGCCGATGGCCACGGATACGCCGCCTGCTCCGAAGTCATTGCATTTCTTGATAATGGAGGATACCTCCGGACGCCTGAACAGCCTCTGGAGCTTCCGCTCCGTGGGCGCGTTTCCCTTCTGGACCTCCGCGCCGCAGACCTCAATGGAGGCCTCCGTATGCACCTTGGAGGAGCCGGTGGCGCCGCCGATGCCGTCACGCCCGGTCCGTCCGCCCAGCAGCACGATCACGTCGCCGGGATCCGAGGTCAGACGCTTCACAGAGCTTCTTGGCGCCGCACCCATGACCGCGCCGATCTCCATACGCTTGGCCACATAGTCCGGATGGTAGACCTCCTTCACATAGCCTGTAGCCAGACCGATCTGGTTGCCATAGGAACTGTATCCTGCGGCCGCTCCATTGACCAGCTTTCTCTGGGGAAGCTTGCCTGCCAGAGTCTCGGATAAAGAACGGGTAGGGTCAGCCGCGCCGGTGATCCGCATGGCCTGGTACACGTAGGTACGGCCAGACAGAGGATCCCGGATGGCACCTCCCAGGCAGGTGGCCGCGCCGCCGAAGGGCTCGATCTCTGTAGGATGGTTGTGGGTTTCGTTTTTAAAATTCACCAGCCACTCTTCCTCCACCCCGTCCACAGTCACCGGAACCACGATGCTGCAGGCATTGATCTCCTCTGACTCCTCCTGATCCTTAAGCTTTCCCTCTTCCTTAAGCTTTTTCGCTGCCAGAAGGGCCAGGTCCATCAGACAGATGAACTTGTCCTTCCTTTCCCCATAAAGCTCATAACGGTCAGACAGGTACCGCCGGTAGGTTGCCTCAACAGGCTTTTTGTAGTCTCCGTCTGTGATGGTGATATTTTTAAGCTCTGTAGAGAAGGTAGTATGACGGCAGTGGTCTGACCAGTAGGTATCCAGCACACGGATCTCCGTCACTGTAGGATCCCTGTGCTCCTCCTCACGGTAATATTTCTGGATATGAAGAAAATCCCGGAAGGTCATAGCCAGATTCAGGGAATCGTAAAGGCCTTTCAGTTCCGTCTCCCCATGGTCCCGAAAGCCTTCAAAGGATGCCACATCCCCAGGCGTCTCGAACACGGTCACCAGTGTCTGAGGCTTGGCCGCGTCTGCCTCCCTGGAATCCACCGGGTTGATGCAGAAGGATTTGACCGCCTTCACCTGCTCTTCCGTCAGGGTGCCGGACAGCACATAAGTGGTGGCAGACCGGATCACCGGCTCCTCGTCCTCCTTAAGAAGCTTCACACACTGCTCGGCAGAATCTGCCCGCTGGTCGAACTGTCCCGGCAGGTATTCCACAGAAAATACGGTGTCTTCCTCTGTCTTCGGGAAATCCTCCTCGTACACAAAGTCCACCGGCGGCTCCGAAAAGATGGTGACCAGGGCTTTCCTATAGGTCTCTTCGGAAATATTTTCCATATCATAACGAATCAGAACCCTCACATCTGATACAGAACTGATGCTTAAATAGCTGCTGATTTCCTCCCGCAGCTCACCGGCCTTTACGGCAAATTCGGGTTTCTTTTCCACATACACACGTCTTACGGCCATGTCATCCTCCTATGGTTTTGAATGTACTCCCGGATTTAGGGAATCCGTTTGATTACGGTTGATGGTTGTTGTTAAAAAAATAATACCACAAGATATCTTATGAATAAAATTAATATATCTTATGGTATTTATAAGTGCATCTCATTAATATTCTGATTTCAGGGCCAGACAGCCCTTTTACGCTTCCACCATTTCCGGCAGACGCCAGCTCTGAAAAAGCTTTCTCCTGGTAAGAGTCCAAGAGGTATCTGGACTCTTACTCCTCCTGCAAATCGCCTCAACCGGCCGGATCTACACTCAGCGCGTCAAGCGTCAGCTTCATGATATCCTTGATCTCGTCCACGGACATCTTCATCTTCTCTGCCAGCTCCTCCACCGTAGCCTCCCGTCCCAGGTCTTCAGCCATCTGCCGGGAGATATCCTTTAAGACATTGACCCTGGCTACCACCTCTTCTTCCACCTGGCGCTCCAGCTTCTGCTCCTCAATGGCCGCACGGATGGTGCGGAGTACGGACTCCTTCACCTGGCTCTTAAAGTCTCCTTCCTCATATGCTTCCAGGGCCAGGATCAGGCCCATGTTGGCCTCCTGAACCAGATCCGCAGCCGGGATTCCTTTGTTGCGGAAGCCTGACACCAGCTCTAAGGCGTAGTAGAGCATTCCTTCCAGAAGCCGTTTCCTGGCTCCTTCATCCCCCTCTTTTGCACGGTCCGGCAGAATCTTCTCCTCCTGGGGCGTGCAGGGCGGAATCTGTTTTAACTCTTCCTGATACATCTGAAATAAACTTTTGCTCATAATTTTTCCTTTTCTTTGTCACTCATGAAGCCTGCGGATGATCTTGAACACAATGGTTCCCTCCATCACCAGTGGATCGCTGTGGGCAAAATAGATGATCCCGTCTGCAGGCGCCAGGACCCGGCTGATAATCTCCCCTTCTAATGGATCCAGAATAACGGCCAGCTCCTGGCCCCGGTATACCTCCTCCCCCGGCTCTGCCTGACGCCGGTAGATCCCCGGCAGCTCATTCTTCACACTGGTCAGGTCATCGTCCCGGATCACACTGGCGATATAGCCGCTATGGCTGGTATACCGCAGAATCCCCACACGGGTCAGAAACCGCAGCACCGAGGCCACCGCAACCCTTGCAGAGGCGTCATCCAGACGCCTGGTGGCACTGGTATAGACAGAAAACGCACTGGTATTCCAGATCTGCCAGTTGTAATTGAGGGTAGCTGTGTCAATAGGCCTGGGCTTGCGGATCACCACATAAGGCAGGCCAAAAAGACTTGCCTGACTGGGATTCTGGAAGCCTGTCTCCATCATCCGTACATGGGGCACAAAATCCCCTTGTATATAGAAGCTGGGAAACTGAATGCCATAGCTGTAACCCTGGATCGCCCTGAACACCCCGTCCGCGATCCGCTGGGTGGTCTCCCCGGCATCATAGCCCGGAAACATCCGGTTGATATCCGTATTATCCGTGGCCCAGAAACGTTTCCCGATATTCATGGAGCTGTGGTTCACAGAGGGGATCACCAGTATCTCATTGCCATTGACCATGGCTCCCTTTTCCTCCAGGTTTTTTAATGCTTTCACCAGCTGGGAACAGATATAGAGCTGCTGCACCTCGTCTCCCCGCATGGCTCCCACGATGCAGGCAGCCTTCTCTCCCCTGCCGAACCGGTAGCCGTAGATATTCAAGTCATCCCGGTAGCTGTTCTTCAAAGAATAGATACATTCCTTTTTCATGCGAAATCACCTCCCAGAACCCGGGCAATCAGGGAACCGCAGGATACCACCGGATACTCCCGCAGGGTAAAGAGCATCCCGTGGACCGGCGCCAGCAGCTCCTCCTCCACCGTCCCGTCCAGGGGATTCAGGATGTGCCCGATCACTTCCCCCTCCGCCACATTCATCCAGTGTTCCACAGAGGGCACAAAGATGCCGGGGGCATTGGCATTAACAAAGCCTACCATGCCGTCCTGGGAAATGATGGGCTCCTTAGGTGTGATGGTCTCCCCATCCCAGATCCCCATATCCTTCATGACACAGAAGATGCCGTCCGTCAGCTGGTGACAGAAGGCCCCGGTGATCCGCATGCCCACCCCCATTTCCACCACCACCGTAGGCACTCCGATGGAGTTCAGGCTGTGGGCCAGGGTAGATTCCAGCACCGTGGCCGCAGAATGAACCCAGACAAAATCCAGGTTCAGCCTTCTGGCTATGGGAACCAGCTCTCTGGCTGTATTGACATTGACCCTGGCCTGGGGAATCTCCCGCAGAAAGATATTGCTGGCGTGGATATCGATGCAGAGATCCGCGCCGGCAATATCCTGGATAATACGGGATGCCACATACTCCGCCACGGCACCGTTCTCATCTCCCGGGAAGATCCGGTTCATATCCAGGTCAAACATGGGAATCCCGCGGGAAATGGAATCCACCCCCAGGGGATTTAAAGCCGGATATATCTCCACGATCCCTTTCAGACACTCCTTATGCTCCCGGATAATCCGGTTTATCTCATAACAGACATACTGCCCCTCCAGCTCATCACCATGGGTTCCGGTGACAATGCAGATCCGCTTCTCCTTCCCGGTCACGGTCTCCGGCTGGATCACATTTTTCACGACTCTCAGACTCTCGTCTACCGCCAGACCGACGGAAACCACTGTCTTCTTCATGCTGTCTCTTCCACCTTTACGAAAATTTGCTGCGTCTGGGAAGCAAAGCCCAGAAAACAGCCCTTATCCACCGCACCGTCGGCAAAGTCCCGGCCATGGGTCAGCTTGATATAGGTCTCATCCACCATCCGGTTGTTGGTAGGATCAAAGCCGTACCATCCCCCGTCCATCCAGACCTCCGCCCAGGCATGGGTCTGGCCCTCCCCGGTCATCATCCCCGCCACATACCGGGCAGGAACTCCCGCCAGTCTGCACAGGCTGATGAAAATATGGGCATAATCCTGGCACACTCCCTCACCTCCGGTCAGAGCCTCCTCTGCCCTGGTCTTCACGCCGGTAACTCCCGGCACGTAAACGAACCGTCCGGACAGACGGTTCATCATAAACTGCAGACCAGACCGGTCCCCAGGCAGTCTGCCCAGCTCTTCCTCTGTCTCCTTTAGAAATCTCCGTATCCCATCCCCCGGCACCGTATAGGCAGACTGGAACCGGTACATAGGGTGAAGAGACTCTCTGCGGAATACTCCGGACACCTGCACGGTCCCCTCTGCCTGAATCTGCAGATGGTCATGGGGAGCCCGCACGGCCCCCGCATATCCCAAGTTGCCAAAGCCGTCTTGCACCTGGTCAATGGTATCCGCCGGCGTGATCTGGCAGGCAAACTGCTCTATTTTCTGATTGTCATCTTCCATAGGGATGCAGCGGATCAGGAAATGGTGGTCCTGGACCATCTGGCTTAAATCCAGCCGCATCTGATAGAGAAAATGCAGTTTTTTCAAATTATCACCTCAAAGTATATTACTATTCATGAAGCGCAATCTTCTTGTCTGACTGCGCCGGACAAGGAGCATCAGGCGTCCGCTTTCAGAAAGCCGTGTTTTATGAAAGGCATCTTATCCGGATATATATATGCTCCGGCGCCGTCAGAATATATTCCACAACGCATTCAGCGCATCCTGCCGCCTGACAGTCCAGCCCTCCCCGAGATTGATCACCTCCGTCAGCTTATCCACCTGTGACAGATTGTACCCGATCCTGATTTTATGCAGGCGGTTCAGGAATTTATTATATTCTTTTTCAATATGCCGGTATGGGAAGTCCAGCCGTATGTAGAGATCCAGCCGCTCCAGGTACTTGCCGCACTTGATGATGTTGCGGCACTCCTCATCGTCCACACAGTCATCCAGACAGCCCCAGAACGCGAAGATATAATCCCGCATGGGCTGCATGGCATAGGTAAACCAGGTCTCCCGGCTGGCATGCTCAATGGTATCTAAGGCCAGCTGCACATAGGAAAGGGTCATGCTGCTGAGCTCATCCCGCAGAACCACCGCATTGTCAAAGGCCCGGAGCATATTGCTGTAGATGGAATTGGGATCCTCCCTGGCAAATACATACCTGCGGATGAAATCCTCCTTGTCCGCGTAAATATCCGGAATGGACAGTCTCTCACAAAACCTGTGGTAGGCATCCGGATCCTTGTCCAGCATCTTGTCATAATAAGAAAAAAATCTATCCAGGGTGGTATACACCCGCTCCACATAGCGTCCCAGCCAGAACAGATGATCCGCCTTTTCTATCGAGATAATACCCATGTATCTTTAAAACCTCCTCCCTGAGATGAGTTCACCACAAATGAATCCGGATTCCGCGAGAAACGTGTCAGACCGCTGGGCCATACCCTGGTAGTCCCGCTGCTGAGCACAAAGGCCCGCAGATCCGCCTTCCGGGGCGCCATGCTCTCCCCGTCCACGATATCCAGGTCAATAAAATCGATCACCTCCTGGGCGATAAAGCGCCGGGGCTCTCCCATAATGATCTGTCTTAGCTCCTCCAGCTTTTCCTTTGACAGATCGCTGCCAAACACCACTCCATAGCCGCCGGCCTCCGACACATCCTTCACCACCAGCCGCTCCAGATGCTCCAGAATGAAACGGCGGTCATCCTCATAGAACGCCAGATAGGTAGGAGCATTTTTCAGAATGGCCTCCTCACCCAGATAATATTTCACCATATGGGGCACGAAATAGTAGATCCCTTTATCATCCGCCACCCCGTTGCCCGGCGCGTTCACCAGAGCCACGTTGCCGCTCCGGTATACATCCATGATCCCCGGCACTCCGATCAGGGACTCCGGCTCAAAGCACAGCGGATCCAGGTATTCATCGGAAATCCTCCTGTAGACCGTGCCAACCTGCTGGTCTGTACCCTGGTACTGGCGGTAGTAGAGACGGTTCCCCTCCACATAGAGATCCTGGGGCATAGCCAGAACCGCCCCGGAACGCTCTGCCAGGTAGGAATGCTCGAAAAAGGCGGCATTGTAACGGCCCGGTGTCAGTACCACGTTAATCCCGCCTGTATTGACCGAATCCATGACCTCCTTAAGCATATCCGCATAGTTCCGGTTGTCCACAAGCTGGGTATGGGTGAAGGTCTCCGGGGACGCCTGACGGGTCAGCTCCCTGGCAATCATGGGATAGGAGGCCCCGGACGGAATCCGCAGATTATCCTCCAGAATGTACCAGCTGCCGTCCTTTCCCTGGACCAGGTCGATACCGGATATATGGCTGTATATCCTTTTGGGCGGGGTGATCCCTTCACACTGGGGCAGATATCCTTTGGAAGAAAAGATAAAATCCTCCGGAATCACTCCGTCCTTCACGATCTTTTTGTCACTGTATATATCCGCCAGAAACCCATTCAGCGCATCCACCCGCTGGGTAAGTCCCCGCTCCAGATAAGCGAACTCCTCCGCCGTAATCACCCGGGCCAGAGGGTCAAAGGGAAAAAGCTGCTCGTGAAATTCCTTATTCTTATAAATCCCGAACTTTACCCCATAGCGCGCCAGCAGCCGGTTAATCCCTTCCATGTGCCCAACCAGTTCTCTCATTGGCAATCCTCCTCTGCTCATCCCACGTCCCTCATGGGAAGTTCCTTCATCCCATGGACTGTCCTTACACTCCAGGCGCTACAGAAAAAACGTCACCGGGGTATAAAGAAAATGGTGCCCAATTCCTGAGCACCTTTACTTTCATAATACTATACAACAGTTTCCGTTTTTTGTCAATTTGCAGTTTGCAGTGCCGGAATACCAGGTCATCCTTATTATCCCTTAATTCCAGCTCCGTCGCCCCATAGAAGGCAGGGTGCCGCTGGATAGCAGCTTCCTCTAAACCGCGCTTATCCGCCACTAATGGTCACCCCCGGTTCCATGAACCGGGGAGGGAGGGGACACCGGCATTCTGACGGTGGATAACGGACGGAAAATCCTTTCGCTTTGGTCTGGATTTTTCTGGTAATCTGATATAAGATAGAAACAGCTAATTTGTAATATGCACTCTCGAAAGCTCCCGCCCCTGCCTTTGTGGCTGATTTCCCGAGAGTACATTAATCACTTAAGGAGGCAGCTATGAGATTTTTTGTAGACACAGCAAACGTGGAGGAGATCCAGAAGGCCAATGACATGGGCATCATCTGTGGTGTCACCACCAACCCGTCCCTGATCGCAAAGGAGGGGCGCAGTTTTAATGAAGTCATTGCCCAGATTGCCGACATTGTGGACGGTCCCATCAGCGGCGAGGTGAAGGCCACCACCACCGACGCCGAGGGCATGATCGCCGAGGGAAGAGAGATCGCGGCCATCCACCCCAACATGGTGGTAAAGATCCCCATGACCGCAGAAGGCTTAAAAGCCACCAGAGTACTGTCCGCCGAGAACATTCAAACCAATGTAACCCTGGTCTTCACCGCTGCCCAGGCCCTTCTGGCTGCCAGAGCCGGAGCCACTTACGTATCCCCCTTCCTGGGGCGTCTGGACGATGTGTCCACACCAGGCATTGACCTGATCTGTGATATCGCAGAGATCTTCAACCTCCATGATATCAGGACCCAGATCATTGCCGCCAGCATACGCAATCCCATCCATGTAATCGACTGCGCAAAAGCAGGGGCAGATATTGCCACTGTCCCCTACAAAGTGATTGAGCAGATGATAAAGCACCCCCTGACAGATGCCGGAATCGCCAAATTCCAGGCTGACTACAAGGCTGTCTTTGGGGAATAAAAACCGACAGCAGGAGGGGCTGCCGCAAAATGACGCCCTGCGTCATCCCTGTTTTCTCCAGTCCTTTCTGCTGATCTGGATTTGTTATCATCACGCAATCTCCGCAAGTCTCCTTTTTACGCTTTCATAAGGGGAATTAAAATATTTTTGTAAGTTTGTAATGGCCAATTTCATGGGCGATAATGAATCTTTTTGTCTGCAAATCACGCTGGGCATTGACACCAGTCGCCTTGTCTGTCAACAAACCGAACACATAACAAACCCGGGATTCTTCCTTCTGGTATTCCCTTGGACTCTTCCCACGTTTTTCTTAAATTTGCCCAGACAGGCGCTGTTGTAGTTGAAGCTCCGGGCGATCATCTCCGGATATTCTTCTGACACAGAGTCCTGATTTTTCTCCGGTCCCCAGATCAGATCAATGGTGAGAACATCCTCCTGGTCCAAGATGAAGGTCTGCGCCAGACGGCAGCCTTCTGCATTCCAGTCAATCAGGTCACAGATTCCCTCCCATAAATCCCATCCGTCTCCTCTCCCATCTGTAACTGGTCTCATGCGTCATGCCGCCGCTTCGCAGCAGCATCCATATTACAACTACAATAGGCCAGCACATCTTATGGGGATGCGCTGCCTATTGCCCTTCTGGCCATCTCCCGCTCCCTGCCCAAGGTGCCTACGGAATTCCTGCGCAGGGAAGAGATCTTTATTGTAGCTGCCATGGATCATCCGGTTCTCCAGTATGCGAAACCTCTCCCCGGTGAACCGGAAAAACTCTATATTGAACCGAAAACCGCCGCAGAATATGACTTTATCCTGACCTCACCCAATACGGTTCTGCGTACCATCACGGAGGATCTTTTTGCAGAGCATCACCTCACTGTAAAATACAAGTATGACAATCTTACTCTGGACTTCGCCATGGCTATGGCCGAGCAGGGAATCGGACTGCTCTTCTCTCATGAATCTCTAATCCGGCCAGACCAGGCAGTGGTCTGCCTCTCCATCGGCCCACATAAGCTGTGGCGGGATCTGGTTCTGGCTTTTCCATCCAGCCACTACCGCTCCAAAGCCACCAAAGCCCTGGCAGCCAGGATTCATGAGAAGCTTGATGTAAATTATGGATAATACTTCTGTTACAGTTCACGGGGGCGGTTGTTCCGTGGAAACCTTTTTCAAGAGCTGGTAGCCACTGGCCAAGAAAAAACAACATGGCCGTAAATAGTAACAACTGTGTAACAGTTCAGGGGGTATCTGAACTGTTACACAACTATTACCCATTATTTCTAAAATCTTTCTAAAGTCCTTGCATTTTCGCATTCACTTGTGATAAAATAAATCCACATTTCCCGGATTCTTCTATCCAGGAGTATGTCCGGCAGCTCTGCCAGGTTATCCGATACAGATTGTTTTTATTTCTTTTGAAGTCAGGTCTGTAAGCTTTACAGTAAATAAACCCAGCAAAACAGTTCCACAAGCACCTGAATTCTTATAACAAAAGGGAGATGATGTGTAAGACAAATTTTTTCTTGCTAAAGCCTAACAGAACACGATATAATGAAAAGGAGAGATACATGAAGGATATAATACCTGCTGATACCAGTAAACAAAGCGGAGCCGGACGGCGGACAGCTTCAGATATTACATACCAGAATAAAGACGTGGCCTCAAAGGTTACCGGAGAAGCCCTGGTAGGACACAGTCTGGCGCCTCTTGGCCTGCCGGATATCAAAATTGTTGATGCGCTTCCGACCAGTCTTCCGGCGGTTGAAAGTAATGAGCTGAGACTGGACAACTTGTTTCTTCTGGAGGATGGGGCGGTCGCGATCATTGATTATGAGTCCGGCTACAGCCGGGAGAATTTTGTAAAATATCTGAATTATGCAGCCAGGGTGGCAAAGCGCTACTGCGTCCGGAAGATGCTTCCCCAACTGATGAAGCTGAGAATCATTGTAATCTATACAGCTGATGTAGAAACAGCCCCCATCCGGTATGATCTGGATGGAGTTCTGGTACAGGTGGAGCCGTCCTATCTGGTGAAGATGGATACAGAAAGGATCAGGAACAGGCTGGAGGAAAAGATCCAGAGAAAGGAAGCTCTAGACACAGAAGACCAGATGCAGCTAATGGTTCTGCCATTAACCGTGAAAGGCAGAGAAGCCAAACAGTGGGTGACCATGGAGGCAGTCACTCTTGCCAAAAGGATCAAAAACCAGAAACAGAAGAACCAGATCCTGGCAGGAATCCTGACCTTTACGGATAAGATTATCGATGAAGGTTACCGTAACAGAATAAAGGAGGAGTGGGAGATGACACAGATCGGGAGAATGATTTTTGATGATGGATTCAAAGCCGGAGAAAAAGAGGGAGAAGCCCGGGGAGAAGCTCGGGGTGAGGCCCGGGGTGAGGCCCGGGGAGAAGCCCGGGGGGAGATCCGGGGAAGAAACCAGAAACTGATTGAACAGAGCTGCCGTAAACTGAGAAAAGGGAAGACCCCGGAAATGATTGCCCAGGAACTGGAGGAAAGTCTGGAGCTGATCCAGAGCATCTGTCAGGCGGCCTCTGGCTTTGCACCGGACTATGATTCGGATAAGGTGTTTGGAGTCTGGCAGCAGGCGATACTATGATCTGAATAGCCTGTTCAAACGATTGCATTTAAAGTGAATAAACGAATGATATCCTATTTTTCCTTTACAACCCTCTCCATGTATGCTACTATATGGTTAGTTTATAAGGAGTGCTAATAATGGATATCAATTATGAATTATATAAGGTTTTCTACCATGTAGCCAACACTCTCAGCTTCTCGGAAGCCTCCAAGCAGCTGTTTATCTCCCAGTCCGCAGTCAGCCAGTCTGTCAAGGTTCTGGAAAAGAAGCTGAACCAGACCCTCTTTCTGCGCAGCACCAAGCGGGTACAGCTGACTCCTGAGGGAGAGATCCTCCTAAAGCACATCGAACCGGCTATCAATCTGATCCGCCAGGGGGAAAACCAGCTTCTGGAGGCTAACACGTTAAATGGGGGCCAGCTGCGTATCGGCGCCAGCGACACCATTTGCCGCTATTATCTGGTTCCATATTTAAAGGAATTTCACCGCAGGTATCCCAATGTCCATATCAAGGTGACCAACCAGACCTCCATCGCCTGCGCCAGACTGCTGGAGGCGGGGCAGGTAGACTTTGCCATCACCAACTACCCAAACTCCGGCCTTTCCAACACCCAGAATGTCCGGATCATCCAGGAATTCCATGATATATTCGTGGCAAATGAGGAATTTTCACAGCTGAAAGGGAGATCCATCTGCCTGGAAGAATTAAAAGACTACCCGATCCTTATGCTGGACCGTAAAAGCACCACCAGTGAATTCCTCCACAGCATATTCCAGCGGCACCAGCTGGACCTGGTGCCGGAGATCGAGCTTTCCAGCAATGACCTGCTGATCGACCTGGCCCGTATCGGACTGGGCATCGCCTTTGTGCCAGATTACTGCATCCCCACAAGGGAACAGAACCTTTTCACTGTCCAGCTGGACGAGGCCCTGCCTGCACGCCAGATGGTAGCAGCACGCAATGAAGCCCTGCCCCTTTCCCAGGCGGCAAGGCAGTTTATCAGTATGCTTTAGATGTCCAGACAGACTCTGAACTATTACCAAATATGGCTGGCCAGAAGTAATAGTTCAGACAGGTCTGCGCACTTGCTGCGCTGACCGTACGAAAACGTAGTGGTTGGAGGGCATCTGCCCCATCGCGTAGCGATTTTCATGGGCAGATGCCGTAACAGTTCAAGGGGTATCTGAACTGTTACGATTCTGGAAGCCTTCTATAACTGTCTGGCAAGCGAAAGACGTTATAGTATTCTTGTGTAACTGTTCGGGTATCTGTGACTGGTTATGGCATCCGGCCATCTGGAAGGGATTGTGGTGATGGACCGGATGCTTGCATTGGCTTATTTTTTGATATGTTTTTTAAGACAATTCCAGGCGGATGTTTATCCGAACAATGCGCCCAGCAGTCCATAGGACAGCAGGGACATGATGATGGTGGCAATGGCGATGCCCGCAAGGATTGCGGAGAATGCCTTCCTGAACCGCATATGCAGGAGTGCAGCCACCAGAGAACCGGTCCAGGCACCGGTCCCGGGAAGGGGGATTCCGACAAAAAGGACCAGTCCCCAGAATCCGTACCGCTCCACCTGGCCCTTATTCTTATCTGCCTTCCGGCGCAGCCACAAGGCGATCTGTCCCAGTCCGGGAATCCGCTCCATACAGATGAGGATCCGCTCGATCAGGAGCAGGATGAAGGGGATGGGAAGGAGATTTCCCAGGATGCAGATGGGGATCGCCTTCAGAATGGGGATGTCCAGAAGGGCCGGGGATGCTGCCAGCAGTCCTCCCCTCAGCTCCAGGATGGGGATCATGGATATAATGAAAATAATCACTTCTTTGGAGACCTTGCCGCCCAGGGCGGCGGTAAGTCCCTGTACCAGGGTGTCTGTCATGGGGGAACCTCGATTCTTTTTATAGTAGCAACAGCCGTGTAAAGCTGTGGATGCGTGCAGTTTCTATTATATGCGAAGTTGGGGGAGAATTCAATTATTTTCGGGGAAACTTTTTCCGGAGTGTACTTACCAGGTGTAACAGTTCAGATACCCCTTGAACTGTTACCTTCCGGACCATCCCCGTGAACAGCAACTGGTACGGTCTTTTGGTTCTTACCCACGATTTGTAAATAAATATATAGATTTATGAAAATATTTGTAATGTAAATAAAATAAAATTTACACATATAAGGGTTAATTTTCTCTTATAATTGACGATATATCCATAGAGTACGGCTGAAAAACGAAAAGAAGCAATTCTTTTGCCATATTTCGCGAATGTATATAAATATATACTTTTAAGAAAAAAGTGGAGAAATTGATGAATAGGACATATGCTTACGGAAAGGCTGTTTCCGAAAAAGAGAAGGCAGACTTTTATGCTGCACTGGAAAAACTGCAGGTGCAGGACTGCGATATTTACATAGACAGCTGCTCAATGGATAACAGGAAGTGTTCCCAGTATACAAAGCTACTGAAGCTTCTGGAAAGGGGCGATCTGCTCTGCCTTGGCAGTTTATCTGTCCTGGGAGACGGATACACGGATGTGAAAGAGCAGTGGCGGATTCTGACAAAGGAGAAGCAGGTGGATGTGATGGTACTGGATGTACCGTCTCTTGACACAAGAATAGGAAAGGACCAGTATGGTCTGCTGGTGGCGGATCTGGTCTATTCCCTGCTGGATTATGTATCTGCCCATGATCTGCGCTACAGCAGTGAGATCCGCAGGCTCCGCCAGCAGGCAGGAATAACAGAAGCCAGGGAGAAAGGCGTTAAGTTCGGCAGACCTTCCAAGGCCATGCCAGAGAACTTTGGGCAGATCTGTAAAAGGTGGATGGAGAAGGGGATTACGGCAACAGAGGCAGCCAGGATGTGCGGAGTCAGCAGGGCGGTGTTTTATAAGCGGGTGAGGGAGTCTGGGGGAGAGACAGGGGGGGATAGTAAGAGATAAAGCCCCAAAGTGGACGTTCTGGAATAGATATCATACATTTCAAAAAAATATCAGGGAAGATAAACGCTTTACGTTCTGCTTTCCATAGTTGATACCAGAACCGAAAAAGATTATGTAAGATTTAGAAAAATAATTTAAACAAAGGGGTGCAGTGCTCGTCAGGTGCCCTTAGGAATTGTTGAAAAAGGAGAAAGAAAAATGTCTAAAGTTTCAGTAGTAATACCTGTATATAATTCGTCTCAGTATCTCCCGCAATGTCTGGATTCTTTATTGAAGCAAACTTATCAAAATATGGAGATATTATGTGTTAATGATGGTTCGACAGATGGTTCCCTGGAGATACTGGAACAATTTGCACAGAAAGATGAGCGGATCAAAATATTCACGAAAGAAAACGAGGGTAAAGGAGCAGCCTCTGCACGGAATATGGGACTTGCTAATGCAACGGGGAAATATGTTCATTTCCTGGACAGTGATGATTTTTTTGAACCAAATATGTTTGAGGAAATGGTGGGAAAAGCAGAAAAAACAGATGCAGATGTTGTAATTTGCCGGGTAGACTGCTACGACGATATGAACAAAAGAATTATTGGGAATTTCAATTCGATAAATTTTCAATATATTCCCGACAAGGATCCTTTTTCATATAAAGATTGCCCGGAACATATTTTCCAGATTGGAGATCTTGTTACCTGGAACAAATTGTACCGGAAAGAATTGCTGGATAAATATGACTTGAAATTTGAATCAATACCAATTTCCGATGATCAGTATGTTCCAATGCTGGCACTTGTTTATGGAAAGAGAATTACTTGTGTTGACAAGGTATTTCTCCATTACCGTATAAAAACTGGTCAAAGTCAGGCAGATGCAAAATCAAAACATCCAGAAGCTGGATATGCATCTTTGCCTTCTATTATAGAAAATTTGCGGAAAGCAGGTGTTTATGAGGATGTAAAACAAAGTTTTATAAACAAAGCAATGGACTTAATGAGACTTTATTTTGATGCAATGACAGAATATAGAACAACCAGATTGTTGTACGATGTTTTTCGCAAAGAAACTTTCCCCATGCTTGGTGCAGAGAATTTGCCGGAAAATTATTTTTATGATGAACGGCTTGGTGAATGGTACAAATTGATTTCTGAATATCCGTTAGAGGAAATCCTGCTTATGTCAGCCAGGGGATATGGTAACAGTTATACAACCGCTATTTTGCGCTTGCAGATTCCCTATAATAAAATAAAACAAGGGAGCAGAATCGTTCTTGTTGGAAAAGGAACTGTAGGAAAGTACTGGTATGCGCAAATGATTTTATCGGATTATTGCGAAGTAGCTGCCTGGGTTGAGGATCAGGATAAGATACCTTCTGATTTGCAATATGATGAAATTGTAAAAGCTTATTAGAGTGAGCTGACCGGATATAAGAGAGGTGGATGTTTGCAAAAAAGAATTTGCATTTTTAGTTTTTATAATAGGAATGGGTATCTGGATGACTATGTCCTGTATCTTTTAAATGATATTTCAAAATGTGTCTGCCGCCTGATTATTGTTGTAAATGGATTCGTCGACGATAGGGGCAAAAAATTATTTTATAACTATACAGATGAAATAGTAATAAGAGAAAATTTAGGATATGACGCAGGGGCTTACAGACATGTTCTGACTGATTTGTTAGAAGAGAATGTTTTAAATGGATACGAAGAGGTGATTTTTTGTAATGACACCTTTTTTGGCCCGGTGAAATCATTGGTAGAGATATTTGGCGAAATGAAAAACAGAAACTGTGATTTTTGGGGGTTTTCTGGATATTTTGATAAAGTGTTTGCTCACATTCAGTCATATTTTTTTGTTTTCAGAAAGAAAATAATAGTCCAAGGACTGCTTACACAATATTTTAGAAATTATGTAGACGGAAGGACTGTTAATCTTAAAGAAATCTATGGCCAATTTGAATTAGGGTTATTTGATTTCCTGGTAAGAAAAAATGGGATGAGCTATGAGTGTTATGCGTATACATCGCATTTGGATGTTTATCGCTCCAGTTATCTGTGCTTAAAAAAATATAGTTTGCCTATTATAAAAAAGAAGGTTTTTTCGTGTTTTGAAGAAAATATGGATAACATATGGTGCACTCTAAGCTATATCAAATATGAGACACAATATGATGTGACTCTGATATTGGATTATATACAACAAGCATATGGATTAATTATCAGAAAAGAAGAAATTAGAACCATTGATGCGTATAGAATTCCGGATGCTGTTATCTATCCGCGAGCGGTAAATAATGAAGAACAGATAGAAGAGTTTTTGTCAAATGGCATTTTCTACATTTATGGAGCGGGAGTTAACGGAAGTAAATGTTATTGGAGATTTGCCAGGGGGAATTCCTGTTTCAAAGGATTTGTTGTGTCAGACGGTATGGCAGGGGGCGAAAAGGCGATGTATGGACATCCGGTTTTTCAGCTTTCAGAAATTGTAGACCTGCAGTCTGCAAAAATTCTTTTGGCAGTAGAAAAACAATATGCGGATGAAATCATGAAAAACATTAAAAGGACATCCAACGTGATGAGAATCTTTTGATCAAATGAACATGGAGAAAACAAAATGATTATCACAAAAACTCCATTCCGTATCAGCTTTTGCGGCGGTGGAAGCGATATGGCAGATTTTTACAGAGAACATGGAGGTTGTGTTTTAAGTACAACCATTAATCGGTACATGTATTTGACGATTCACCCATATTTCGATGAGCAAAAGACAGCACTGAAATATTCACAGAATGAGATTGTGGATCATATTAATGACATTCAGCATTCCATTTTCCATTGTGTGTTAAATGACAAAAAAATCAGCGGTGTGGAGATCTCAAGTACGGCAGATGTTCCAAGTGGCACGGGGCTTGGGTCTTCCAGCTCTTTTACGGTTGGACTTCTGCATATTTTATCTTGTTATAAAGGAAAATATCTTTCCAAAAGTGCATTGGCGAAAGAGGCTTGTGAAGTGGAGATAGACAAACTTGGAGCACCGATCGGAAAGCAGGATCAGTATGCTGCTGCTTTTGGAGGATTGAATTTTATCCGGTTCCATAAGGATGATTCTGTATCAGTGGAACCGGTTATTATGAAGGGAAAGACTCTGGCAGAACTGCAGGATAATCTGGTGATGTTCTATACTGGGTTGACTCATGATGCAAATAAAATTTTAGCAAAGCAGAAGAAAAATATTGCTGAAAAAGAAGAAAAAAGAAGAAGTCTGCTACGTATGTGTGAACTGGCAGAGTCAATGAAAATGGCTCTGGAAGATAATGATATCCGGAATTTCGGAAAAATACTCAATGAAGGCTGGATGAAGAAGCGTGAACTGGCAGGAAGTATCACCAGCCCTTTTATTGATGAACTGTATGACACGGCTCTTCGCAATGGAGCTACTGGCGGAAAGCTTCTGGGAGCTGGTGGTGGTGGATTTCTGCTGTTTTGTTGTCCAAAAGAAAAGCAGGCAATGCTGCGGGAGAAACTGCGTCTGAAACAATTTCCGTTCAAATTTGAACATGACGGAAGTTCTGTGGTTTATATTGGGGATAAATACTGGGAGGATGTTTAGCATGAATGTTCTGGTCGTGGGCGGCGCTGGTTTTATTGGAAGCCATTTATGTGATGCATTGCTGGAAGCCGGGGACAGAGTAGTCTGTGTGGATAATTTTTCTCTGGGGACTCGAAAAAATATTGAACATTTGAAGAATCATACTGCATTCAAACTGTATGAGGCTGATGCAACAGACAAGAAAAAAATGTCAGAAATATTTAGGGAAGAGAATGTGGAGCAGGTTTTTCATCTTGCTGCCAATTCGGATATCCAGGCAAGCGCGGAAGACCCGGAGGTGGAGTACCGGAATACTTATACCACTACTTTTCGGGTTTTGGCCTGTATGAGGGAATACCATGTCCGGAAACTGTTCTTTGCATCCACATCGGCAGTGTATGGAAACAAAGGAGATGAACTTTTGGATGAAAATACACCAAACCTGAATCCAGTGTCTTATTATGGGGCTGCAAAACTAGGGAGCGAAGCCTTGATTAGTGCATTTTCCTATATGAATGACATAGATGCGCTTGTCTTGCGTTTTCCCAATGTGATCGGGCCGCGGCTTACCCATGGTGTGGTGTTTGATTTCATTCATAAGTTGGAGCATGATAACAGGAACCTGAATATTCTGGGAAATGGAAAACAGAGAAAGCCTTATATTTACGTAACAGACCTGGTGGATGCCATTATGAAGTTCCGGGCTCCCAGAGAGTCAGGAGTAACCCTTTATAACGTGGGTGTGGAAGGGGCTACAAGTGTAACCGTCATTGCGGATATTGTATGCGAAGAAATGGGCCTGAAGGATGTAGTTTATCATTATACCGGTGGGGAAGGTGGATGGAAAGGAGATGTTCCCAGATTTCGTTACTGTGTGGACAAGATCCATGGTGCAGGCTGGAAAGCCAATTACACATCAGATGAGGCTGTCAGGGAGACTGTCAGGCGGAATATAAACAGGTGATAAGATGGTCAGAGATTATATTGCAGTAATTCAGGCAGGAGGAAAGGGGACGCGGATGAAATCCCTGACGGGAGACCGGATTCCAAAGCCTATGCTGGATTTAAATGGAAAGCCCATGTTGCAATGGCAGATAGAAAACATAATGGCCTATGGAATCCGGGATTTTGTAGTCATAACCGGATATCTGGGTGAAACGATTCGGGAGTGTTTTGGGGATGGGAGAACACTGGGGGTACGAATACGCTATATAGAGGAGGAGGAACCCCTTGGTTCTGCAGGAGCCTTATACTTCCTTAGAGAAATGGGGGAGCAGAGAGATTTCCTCCTTGTTTTTGGAGATATTATGTTTGAGCTGGACTGGGAGCGTATGCTTAAATTCCATGAGCAAAAAGGTGGTCTGGTGACTTTACTTGTCCATCCCAATGCTCATCCTTATGATTCGGATCTTCTGGAGCTTTCGGAGGATGGAGAAATCACTGGGATGGATTCCAAGGAGAATGTCCGGAATTACTGGTATGATAACTGTGTGAACGCAGGCATTTATGTGTGTAAGAATGAAATCCTGAATAGGTTCACTGGAATCTGCCGGACAGATCTGGAAAAAGACGTTCTAAAACCCATGCTGGGAACCAGAAAAATATTTGGTTATCATACTCCGGAATATGTAAAGGATGCAGGTACTCCAAAACGGTTTGAGGCGGTTTGTCGGGAGCAGAAAGAAGGGATCTGGAAACAAAAATGCCTTAAATATAAGCAAAAATGTATCTTTCTGGACCGGGACGGAACCATCAACCTATATAAGGGGCTAATCAGCCGGGAGGAACAGCTGGTTCTGGAGGACGGTGCGGCTGAAGCAGTGAGGAACATAAATAGGTCAGGATATCTGGCAATAGTTGTTACAAATCAGCCTGTGGTTGCCAGAGGACTATGCAGCATAGAAGACGTTGGAAATATTCATAAAAAATTACATACCTTGCTTGGAAATGAAGGGGCCTATTTGGATGCGGTAGTATTTTGTCCACATCACCCGGATCGTGGATACCCGGAAGAAAATCCGGTGTATAAGATTTCCTGTAGCTGCCGTAAACCGGCAATCGGGCTGATTGAATCTATGACAGAACAATTCAACATTGACTTGTCACAGTCATGGATGATTGGGGACAGTACAGTTGACATCCAGACAGGTGTGAATGCGGGGGTAAGTACGGTCTTAGTACTTACAGGAGTCGCTGGCAAAGATGGGAAATATCCGGTGCAGCCAGATTATGTTGTGGAAAATCTGAAGCAGGCAGTAGATTTGATTATGGATTATCAAAAATAGTTTTTGGGAAAATCAGAAAACAGGAGATGGATGTTTTGACGGATTATATAGATAAAATTAACCAGTATATATCAATGGAGAAAGCGGTTCTGGACTCCCTGGATAAGGGGGAAATTAATGATGTGATGAATGTCCTTGAAAATGCCAGATTATCAGGAAAACGGATATTTATCTGCGGAAACGGAGGCAGTGCATCTACATCGGCGCATTTAGAGTGTGATTTCAATAAGGGCATAAGCTATGACCAGGATATAAAGTATGATATTGAATGTCTTAGTGACAATGTTCCCATGATGATGGCGATTGCCAATGATATCAGTTATGATGATATCTTTATTGTGCCGTTGCGGAATAAGCTGAAAAAAGGAGATATTGTAATTGGAATTTCAGGAAGTGGAAATTCTGAGAATGTAGTGAAGGCATTTGAATATGCGAACAGTTTGGGCGCCAGTACCATCGCTTTTACTGGATACAGTGGGGGAAGGCTGAAAAAAATAGCACAACACGGAATTCATGTACCGGTAGACAATATGCAGATTGTGGAGGACGTACATCTGTTATTGAATCATATGATGATGTTTATTTTGTCTGGTATGCGGGGGTGTTAAGGATTACATGAAAATGAGAATTTTTTTGTGGGGGACAGGAAAAGTTTCCAGAGAAATAATGACACATTGTACAACATTGGATACATATGAAATATTAGGATTTATTGACAATGATCCTGAAAAAACAGGACAGCAATATTATGGTAAGGAGATTTTTCCGCCATCTGTCCTGGAATCTGTCAAGCCAGACCGGATTGTTGTTTTGGCAGGTGCCTATGATGCTATTAAAAAACAGATTATTGAGAATTATCCATCCTGCAGGGACATTAAAATTGAATATAAATACTTTTTCTACAAGGAAAGTCTGCTTAAAAGATATAACGGAACAACAGACACAGAAATTCTGAAATTGTTTCAATATATTGATAAAAATGGACTGGATATGTTTAACTATCCATATGTTGAAAAATATATGTCTATGGAGATTTGTGTTCATTTTGATGAAGAACACCAACTGTTTTATGTGATACATTATGGGAAGCGAATGTACTTCCCTGAATATTTTACGGATGAAAAAATGGTGGCTGATTATTATCGTTTTATTTTGATTGAACAAGATCCTGAGTCGCCACACCGGTATCTGGATGATGAATTCTGTATTCAGGAAGGCGATATAGTCGTAGACGCAGGAGTAGCAGAAGGGAATTTTTCTCTTGAGAATATTGACAAGATTTCAAAATTATATTTGGTCGAAGCGGATGAAAGGTGGATCGATGCATTAAAAATCACTTTTAAAAATTATTCCGATAAAGTGCAGATCATTAATGCTTTTGTATCTTCATATGATGAAGGGATGTATTCACGGATTGATTCACTTATTACAGATGAGAAAGTCAATTTTATTAAAATGGATATTGAAGGCAATGAATGGGATGGACTGCAGGGGGCAGAAAAATTAATTAATAATTCCGAAAAGCTTAGACTTGCTATCTGCTCTTATCATAGTGATTTCGATCAGAAACTGATAGAAACATGGATGGACGAGCAGGATATTAAGCACTCCACGACAAAAGGTTATATGTGGTACCCACTGCTGGTTAGACAGAATTATATTTCTACTAAATTTAACAGAGCGATTGTCCGTGGTATTAAGAATGGTTAGATTATATAATAATACGCTGAAAAAGATAGGGGAAACAGATAAATGAAAATTGCAGTTGCAGGTATTGGATATGTTGGACTTTCTATGGCAGTCCTGCTGGCCCAGAATCATGATGTTCGGGCTGTTGATATTGTTGAAGAAAAGGTGAAGCTTCTAAATGGCAGAAAATCTCCAATACAGGATAAGGAACTTGAGGAATATCTGACAGAAAAAATTGTAATTTCAGAAACTTCATCAAGGAACGGAGCTCCGGGGCTCTGGGCAACAACAAATATGGTTGATGCTTATAGAGATGCAGAATTAGTTATTGTCGCGGCGCCGACGAATTATGATATTGTAAAAAATTATTTTGATACTTCAGCAGTTGAAAGTGTATTGAATAGCATAATCAGCGAAAATTCCCAGGCACTTATTGTAATCAAGTCAACAATACCAGTTGGATATACCGAATCAATACGGGAAAAATATGATCGTAAAAATATCATTTTTAGTCCTGAATTTTTGAGAGAGTCCCAGGCTCTTTATGATAATTTATTTCCAAGCAGGATTATTGTAGGAATGGATGAACAAGATGAACAGCTTGTGGAACTGGCCCATATGTTTGCGGATCTTCTTCAGGAAGGGGCTATCCGGCAGGATATCCCCCGGCTTTTTATCGGATTCCATGAAGCGGAGGCTATCAAGCTTTTTTCCAATACATATCTTGCTATGCGGGTTGGTTTTTTTAATGAACTTGACACATATGCGGAAAAGAAAGGTTTTAATGCACAGCAGATTATAGATGGAGTTTGCCTGGATCCCCGTATTGGTTCCCATTATAACAATCCATCTTTTGGATATGGCGGATATTGTCTGCCTAAGGATTCAAAGCAATTATTGGCGAATTTCGAGGGGGTACCGGAGAGTCTTATAACAGCAACCATTAATAGTAATCATATACGGAAAGATTTTATTGCTGAACAGGTTCTTGCCAAAGCAGGATTTGACGGAAAACGGGATGCCGAAGACTATTTTAAAGAGGAAAAATCGTCATGCGTGATTGGGATCTATCGTTTGACCATGAAAAGTCATTCGGATAATTTTCGACATAGTGCAATCCAGGGGGTTATCAAACGCCTGAAATCTTATGGTGTGAAAATCATGATTTATGAGCCGGCTCTTGCAGATGGAGAAGAGTTTTATGGAGACAGGGTAGTAAACGATTTGGAAAAATTCAAAGCAGATAGTAATGTTATTGTGGCGAACCGTTTTGATATTTGCCTGGAAGATGTGAAGGAAAAAGTATATACAAGAGATATATATCAAAAAGATTGAAGGAGATAAAAATGCGTATATTTATTACCGGCATTGCCGGATTTCTTGGGAGTCATTTGGCAGATGCCATGCTGACAGAGGGTCATGAAGTATTAGGATGCGATAACCTCATTGGTGGATATCGTGATAATGTTCCGGAGGGAGCAGAGTTTTATGAAGTAGACTGCAACAAATTTGAAAAAATGAAGGAGCTGCTCAGGGGAGTGGATATAGTTTATCATACTGCCTGTACAGCCTATGAAGGCTTGTCCGTATTTTCGCCAAAACTGGTCGCCGAAAATACATACTTGAATACAGTTTCTGTGGCCAGTGCAGCTATTGTAAACAATGTAAAACGATTTGTTACTTGTTCATCTATGGCACGCTATGGAACGCAGGATATAGTGCCTTTTACAGAAGACATGGTGTGCAAGCCTCAGGACCCTTATGGAATATCAAAATTTTCTGCAGAAAATATATTACGGAATCTTTGTGAGGTACATGGTATGGAACTTGTGATTGCAGTACCACACAATATTATTGGACCTAGACAGAAATACGATGACCCATTCCGAAATGTAGCCTCCATTATGATTAATCTGATGCTACAGGGCCGCCAGCCAATCATATATGGCGACGGAAAGCAGAAACGGTGTTTTTCTTTTGTTGGAGATGATATTGACTGTCTGAAAAAACTTGCTTTTCAGGATAATGTGGTGGGGGAAGTGATCAATATTGGCCCGGATGAGGAATTTGTAACTATTAATCATTTGGCAGAAGTCATTGCCGGACTGATAGGTTTTCATTTGGAGCCGGTTTATATGCCAGGCAGGCCCCAGGAGGTGCGGCTGGCTACCTGCTCGGCCAATAAAGCCCGCAGACTTCTTGGATATGAGACAAAATATACCCTGGAACAAGGGCTTGTGGAAATGATCGATTATATCAGGATGCGCGGGACAAAACCATTTATTTATCATCTTCCGCTTGAAATTGTCAACGAGAAGACCCCGAAAACATGGTCTCAGAAGTTATTTTAAATTGAGAAATGTGTTTTGGTTTATTACTATTTGTCCACTGAGGGTATCATCAGATATAGTAGAATTGGAGATTGCTATGATTTTAAAAAATGCATCATATATAGAACTTTTTGAAAAAATAAAGCAGGAACAGAGAAGTGTGATTGTTTATGGAGCTGGCGCTATTGGAAAAATCGTGGTTCCTTATCTTATAAAGAAATATCAGCTTGAACCATATATATCCTGTTATGTTGATAAGGATACATGGAAGAATGGACAGATCATTGAAGCAGGTACTGGCCGTTTCGAGATAAAAACATTGGAGGAATTGAAACGGGCGGACAAAAATACAATAATCCTGATTACAAACAGCAATTTTCAATCAGTAATAAAGGCACTTGATGAAATAACAGAATTAGATTCCAATGAAGCATATGTGATTCCTGTTATGCAAATGAAAGATACAGAACCCGGGACAGGTTCTGTTGCAGCAGATATAAAAAGAACTGACAAACCTTTGATACCCAGGATTATTCACTACACCTGGTTCTCGGGAGAAGAAATCCCGGACCACTTACAAAAATGTATAGATTCATGGAGTAAATATGCGCCAGACTATGAAATAAGACAATGGAATGCCAGTAACTATGATATAGGGAAAAATCCGTATATGCGGCAGGCATATCAGCAAAAAAAATGGGGCTATATTGCGGATGTGGCAAGACTGGACATTCTGTATCAGTATGGCGGTATTTATATGGATACAGATGTGGAGATGCTGAAAAAGCCGGACGATCTGTTGTATCAGCCGGCATTTTGTGGAGTCGAGAAATGGGGCGTTGTGAATATGGGGGGATGTAGTGGTGCGGCTTCGGGTAATCAGATAATAAAAGCGATGCTGGATTATAGAAAAAATGAGGTATTTGTCAGACCAGATGGGAGTCTGAATAAGGAACCGAGTGGGGCTTATGAAACCCAGCCGCTGGTTTCCCTTGGATTAGAAATAAATAATCGGACTCAGGTTGTGGGGGATATGACGGTGTATGCATCTGATTATTTTCATCCATATGATTATATGAGCGGGGAAACCAGACTAACAGAAAATACCTATTCTATCCATTATTTCCATGGGGGGTGGCTGGACGAGAGTGTCAGGCAGCAGAGAAAGAAAGCATCCATTGAGTTTAATCAATTATTGGATCGAATGCAATGTAATTAAATTTAACAGTTAAAATGGACGGCCAATAAGTGTTACAATTATTGGCCGGATTTTTATCTTTCTAAACTATAAGCCTCTTGGATATTGGCCGAAATCTGCTATAATAGAGTCAGCTGATATCCAGGAGGCTTTCTTTTGCTTGGCGGCAATGATCCGGGATATTGTCCCTGGGGAACAGAGTAAAGAATTCTATGGGACGCCATATAACGCCGAGATTGCACTAGAGTGTGTCTGAAAATTCATTCCCGCCATCTCCACAAGGGGCGCCTTCGGTGTCCCACAAACTGTGACGCACATCTGCCAGAAAGCAATTTTCAAACACGCTCTAGCATTCAGGGAGGCGGATAAGATTAGTGGCCCGTAGGAATAAGCCTGCACCGGAAGGAGAAATTCATCAATCATGAAACAGGAATATTTAGAGAAAATCATAGAACTGCGGCACCAGCTTCATGTCTGTCCGGAGCTTTCCATGGAGGAGCACCAGACAAGGCAGATTCTGATGGATTTTTTGGCAACCCACACCTGCCTGGAAGTTGTGGACCGGGGCAGATGGTTTTATGCTTATTATCACTGCGAAAGACCAGGAGCCAGGGCAGTGGCTTTCCGGGCAGATTTCGACGCGCTTCCGATGGAGGAGAAGGCGGAGGAGACAGGCATTTCTTATGGATCGCAGAATCCGGGAGTTTCCCATAAATGCGGTCATGACGGACACAGCGCGGCCCTGGCCGGACTGGCCCTGGAGCTGGGAGGCTGGCTGCTGAAAGATGGCAGACGGAGTAAAGATGAGGAATGCCGGGAAAGTGAAGGTGGCTGGCCGCCGGTGCAGGATGTGTATCTGATCTTTCAGCATGGCGAGGAGGTTGGCGGCGGCGGTGAGGAGTGTGCACGTCTTATTAAAGAAAAGAGGATTTCCCGGGTATTTGCCATCCACAACCGGAGCGGATATCCTGAAGGAAGCATTGTGCTGAAAAGCGGTGTTGTCCAGTGTGCATCCAAGGGGCTGACCGTCTTCCTGGCCGGACAGCCTGCCCATGCCAGTCAGCCAGAGGACGGACGGAATCCGGCCAGAGCGGCCGCGGAGCTGGTTCTGGCAGTCCAGGAAGCCTCACGGCAGGAGAACTATGAGGATCTGGTCATGGCGACCATTGTGCAGGTGGCCATAGGCCGGAAGAATTTCGGGATTGCCGCTTCGGAGGGCGAAGTGTCCATGACCCTGCGGGGAGCCAGACAGTCGGAGATGGAACAGATGGAGGAGCAGATCCGCAGTCAGGCTGCTGCCCTGGCAGCCAGGGACGGCCTTTCGGTTTCCTTCAGGGAGCATGACGTATTTCCCGAGACGGTTAATGATCCTGCCAGCGTCGCACTGGCGGAAGCGGCGGCCAGACAAGGCGGTATGGAGGTCATTGCCATGACGGAGCTTTTCCGGGCGTCCGAAGACTTCGGATACTATCTGAAGGCCTGCCCGGGGGCTATGGTTTATGTGGGAAATGGAGAAGACTATCCCCAGATCCATACTGCCAGGTACGATTTTAATGACAGGATTCTGGAGACAATCGTGGAATTTTTCAAGAATATACTTATTTCAGACGTGCTCTGGCGGGGATGATAAATAGGGAGACAGTTATAAGCGTGAGGGCTTGTGGCTGTCTTTTTTTGTGGAAAATTATAATAGAAACAACTTCTGGAAATGTGTATACATAATTTATAAATATAACAAAAAGTATTGATTTGTTGAAACAAAGAAAACAAAAAGTATTGGAAAAATCTGGTTTTCATAAAAAATGAAGTAAAAATCATACAAAAAATATTGAAAACAGTATTGACACCTTACAAAAAGTTTGATAATATAACATCAGAAACAATAAAGAAAGAGATGGCGGATTTGAAGATGAATAGTCAGTTTTTTGAAACAGATTTTGTTGAACATCTGATCGATATGCTGGAACAGCAGCTTGGGAAACAGACGGAGATAGTCCTGCATGATCTGCGGAATGGTTATGAGCATACGATTGTTGATATCCGGAATGGAGAGGTTACCGGCAGAGTGGTAGGCGGAACGGGCAGTAATCTGGGCCTGGAAGTACTGAAAGGGACATCCGGACACGGAGACAAGTATAACTACATAACAAAGCTGCCGGATGGAAGATATCTGCGTTCATCATCCCTCTATATCCGGGACGGGGACGGGACTACTATAGGATGTCTCTGTATCAATACGGATATCACAGAGACACTCAGATTCGAGCAGGTGTTGAAGGAGATGAACCGCTGCGATGTCACTAACGCAGAAAATGAGATCTTTGTATCCGATGTGAACCAGCTGCTGGAGTGCCTGATCAAAAAGACCCAGGAGAAGATCGGGAAGCCGCCGGAGAAGATGAGCCGGGAGGATAAGATCAGCTTTGTCAGGCAGCTGAATGAAAAGGGAGCATTCCTGATCACCAAATCCGGAGAGCGTGTTCAGGAATACCTGGGAATATCCAAATACACTTTGTACAACTACCTGGATCAGACAAAAAACCAGAAGGATTAAGCAGAATACATGTATGTGCCAGTCTCTGCATGAGAACTGGCGAAGATGAATTTCATACCCATAACAACAAGGCATGAGGGTTTACTGAGGAGTCCCTTTGTTGCTATGGGTATTTTTGTACCCAAAATCAGGAAATGGAGGAACTTGCTATGAAGCTGAAAGGGAAGATTGCTGTGATCACAGGAGCCGGCGCAGGCTACGGAATGAGCCGCGGATTTCCTGCTGTCTATGCAAAAGAAGGCGCGGATCTGGTACTGAATTATTTTGGGGATGATCCGGAAAAAATGGGGGAGTTTAAGAAAGAGCTGGAATCCTATGGAAGCCGGGTTATTTGTCAGGAGGGGGATATCTCCCGGCCGGAGGTGGCAGAAAAGCTGATCAATACAGCGATTGAAGAATTTGGCCGGATTGATATTCTGCTCAATGTGGCAGGGATTTCCAATCCTAAGCTGCTGGTAGATATGACCCTGGAAGACTGGAACCGGATGCTGGAGGTGGATCTGACCAGCTGCTTTCTTACCTGCAAATATGCAGTGCCCCATATGATCTCCCAAAGGTTTGGGCGTATCATTAACCTGTCCTCCCAGATCGCACAGAAGGGAAGTGTGGAGCATTGCCATTACAGCGCGGCAAAGGCCGGTCTGATCGGCTTTACAAAATCCCTGGCACGGGAGCTGGGCCAGTACAATATTACGGTGAACTGTATTGCGCCTGGTCCCATTGAGACCCAGCTGATGGGCGTGGTCAGTCCGGAGTGGAGAAAACAAAAGGAATCCGAACTGGTTCTTCCGCGTTTTGGAGATCTGGAGGAGATTCTTCCGACAGCGGTATTTCTGGCAGCAGAACCTGATGGCAATTTGTATACCGGCCAGACATTGGGTCCGAATCTGGGGGATGTCATGATGTAAAGCCTCAAATGGAAATGGGGGAGACAAAATGAAGGAAATTCTTTTGGAGACAAAAAATATCGAAAAATCTTATTCAGGAAATGTGGTCTTAAAGGACATCAGCCTGGTGATCCGTAAGGGGGAAGTCCATGCGCTTATGGGTGAAAACGGGGCGGGGAAATCCACGCTGGTGAAGATCATCACGGGTGTTGTGAAGGCTAATTTTGGTTCTGTCCTTTATGACGGAAAGCCGCTGGTGATCAACCATCCCAAAGAGATTTTTGATCTGGGAATCGGGATTGTCTATCAGGAGTTCAATCTGATGCCGGATCTGACAGTCGCCCAGAATATTTTTATCGGAAGGGAACCGGAAGGGAGGCTGAAAGGCTTTCTGGATGAAAAGAAGACCAATGCCATGGCAAAGGAGATTCTGGATGAGCTGGAGTGTGATATTGACCCGGAGCGGAAGGTCGGCAGTCTGAGTGTTGCAGAGCAGCAGATGGTAGAGATCGCCAAATCCCTGTCTTACAACTGCAGACTTCTGATCATGGATGAGCCCACGGCGGCTCTGACAGATCATGAGATCCAGGTGCTGTTTGGCATTGTGAGGAAACTGAGAGAGAGGGATGTGGCAATCATCTATATTTCCCATAGAATGAGTGACCTGGATGCAATTGTGGACACGGTCAGTGTGCTGCGGGACGGAAATCTGATCAGTACCAGAGTTTATGAACCACAGCTAAAGGACAGGCTGATCTGTGAAATGGTGGGAAGGGATCTGACCCAGCAGTTTCCGCCCCGTCCGGATTACAAACGGGGGGATCTGACTCTGGAGGTGGAACATCTGAATTCGGGAAAACGGCTTCACGATATTTCCTTTCAGGCATACCAGGGGGAGATCCTGGGGATTGTGGGATTGATGGGAGCCGGACGCACGGAAATGCTGAAGGCCGTCTTTGGAGCCTTTCGTAAAAACTCCGGGAAGATTAAAGTCAGGGGAAAAGAAGTGACGATCCGCAGCCCAAAGGACGCCATCAGGATTGGGATCGCCTATCTGACAGAGGACAGGAAGAAGGATGGGCTGTTTCTGGGATTATCCATAAAGGAAAACATGATTTCCTCCAGTTATGACGCATTTTCCGCCAGAGGGTTTATGAATGACCAGAAGGCTGAGGATGCTGTGAGGGAATATGGCAAAAAGATGAGTATCAGGATGCACAGCTCCAGGCAGACAGCAGGTACACTCTCCGGCGGAAACCAGCAGAAGGTCATGGTGGCAAAATGGCTCTGCAACCAGGCGCGGATCCTCATTTTTGACGAACCAACCCGGGGTATTGACGTGAAATCAAAATACGAGATATATGAGCTGATGTACGAGCTGGTCCAGGCTGGCGTTACCATAATCATGATTTCTTCCGAGATGCCGGAGGTGCTGGGCATGAGTGACCGGATCCTGGTCATGAATGATGGAAGGATTGTGGGAGATATTCCCAAGGAGGAAGCAACCCAGGAACGGATACTGCAGTACGAGATGATGGAGGTGTAGCGTACCATGATGCAAAAGAAGTCAGAAAACAGGATAGGGATCCGTTGGAATATGCAGCTTGTCTTTACTTCAGTGGGGCTGGTGCTGCTGATGGTGTTCTTTTCTTTAAATACACGGAATTTTTTGAGCCAGAGGAATCTGCTTAACGTAGCGCTGCAGACGTCTGTAGCGGTGCTTCTGGCCATTGCGGAAACCTTTGTGATCATCACCGGCGGGATCGACCTTTCGATCGGATCGATATCGGCAGCTTCCGGGATGATCGTGGCGATCATGCTGAACCAGGGAATGCCGGTTCCGGCGGCGGTAGTTCTTGGGATTTTGACGGGGGTTCTCTGTGGTGCCTTTAATGGCTTTACAGTCACGGTGCTTGGTATCGTGCCCTTTATCGCGACACTGGGAACCAACAGTATTATGCGTGGTCTGATCTATGTGATATTAAACGGAATTCCCTTATCCGCTTCATCGGCTGGGGAAACATTTACCTGGATTGGCCAGGGAAAGCTGGGAGGATGGCTGCCGTATCCGGTGCTGTTCATGGCAGTGATTTCCGTGGTGGCAGTTATTGTACTGACAAAGTCCAGATTTGGCCGTATGATCTTTGCTATAGGAAGCAATGAGGGAGCAGCGTTCCTTTCAGGAATTAAAGTAAACTGGACAAAGTTCAAGGTGTACCTGCTTTGCGGCTTTCTCTCTTCTGTGGCGGGTATCATCCTTACCTCGCGGGTAGCCTCCGCTTCACCAGTAGCAGGACAGGGGGACGAGACCTTTGCCATAGCGGCGGCCGTCATAGGCGGCGCCAGCTTATCCGGCGGAAAGGGGAATATGATCGGTACAATCATTGGGGCATTTATCATAGGAATCCTTAATAATGGGCTGAATCTGATCGGTCTCAGCTCTTTCTGGCAGCAGGTGGCAGTGGGCTGTGTCATCATTCTGGCAGTTTTTCTGGATGTGATCCGGGTAAAGCTGAAAAGCCAGTAGCAGAAGGAATACAGACAGGAACAGTCCGTATAGACGTAACAGTAGATGTCCATGAAAATCGCTTCGCTATGGGGCGGATGCCCTTCGGCTGCTATGTATCCCCACTGTCGGCGCATTTACAGTTGGTAACTATTGGAAGAGAAAATTATAAAAGGAGAAGAAAAATGAGCAGAATGAAAAAATGGAACGCGATGATTCTGGCAGGTATGATGGCAGCGGCTATGGTCACCGGATGCGGTGGAAGCAGAAGCAGCAATACAACATCTACAGCAGCTTCTGCCGGGGATAAGGGAGAGGACGGGGCAAAGACAGAAGCTTTGAAGGAAGAACTGGTTTCTTCTGATAAGACAATGACCATTGGTCTGATCCCCCAGTCTACCTTGTTTGTTTTTTACGATTATGTGCAGAAGGGGGCCAATGACGCGGCTGCCGAGGCAGGGTACAGGATCAACTACCAGGGAACTACCACAGATACAGACGGAACCGGGCAGAGAAAGATCGTGGAGGATATGCTGGTGACGGGGATTGATGCGCTGGCGATCTCTGCTACCAATGCGGATGCAGTCAATGACCTGCTCAAATCCCTGGACATACCTGTAATTGCGTGGGACTGTGGACTTGACTCTTCTGTATGCACGACCAGCGTATCGGTGGATCATTATAAGGCAGCAGGTGCAGTGGCAGATTATGTGATGGAGAAATGTCCGGACGGAGGAACCTTTGCGGTGATCTCAACCAACGCGGGAAATGCTGTGATCCAGCAGCGTGAGAAAGGATTTATGGACAAGCTTGGAGAGGCAGAGGGCTTCACATGCATAGGCCCCTTCTATACTGATGGAGATCTGGAGAAAACAGCCAACACCACCCAGGATCTTCTTATGGAAAATGCTGATCTGAAGGGAATCTTTATGGTAAATGAGGGGACAACCGAAGGTGCCTGCCAGGTGCTGAAAAATGAAGGCAGGGATGATCTGGTCGTATTCGGATATGATACATCCGAGTCACTGGTCAATTATGTCTATGATGGCGTGCTGGACGGAATGGTTTCCCAGAATCCTTATGGTCTTGGTTATAATTCTGTGAAACAGGCAATCGCAGCCATTGAAGGGCAGAGGGATTTTGAAGAATTTATTGAGAACGATTATGTTCTGGTGACCTCCGATAATATCCATGACCCAGATATCATCAAGATCCTGGATCCCCTTGGAACCATGAATTTAAAGTAGAACTGCAATGATCCGGGGATGATCCGGACTGTTGCATGGAATTACAGATGAGGCGGTGTAGTTATGAAATATGAAAGTGTGATCATCAACGGGCTGCTGGTTCTGGAGGACCAGGTGGTCCGGAAAAATCTGGGAATCCGGAACGGAAAGATCGCGGCCATTCTGGAAGAGACAGAGGCCATAGAGCCGGAAACCGGGGCTGGGGAGGGCACTCCCCGGATCCTGGATGCACAGGGCTGCTATGTACTGCCGGGAGCCATTGATACCCATACCCATGTGTTTGAGCCGGGAGCAGAGTACCGGGAGGACTTTGCCCATGGTACACGGGCGGCGGCAAGCGGCGGGTTTACCTGCATTATGGAAATGCCCAACAGCAATCCGGCTGTAGTGGATTCGGATACCTTTTTTCTGAAAAAAAGCCTTGCGGGAGCAGGAGCAGTGGTTGATTACGCGATCTGGGCAGGGGCTACGGCAGCAAATCTGGACCGGCTGCCAGAGCTTAAATCCCTGGGATGTGTGGCTTATAAGGCATTTACCCTGGATGCGGGGCCTGCCTTCCCTTATCTGAATGCAGAGCTGGAGATGGAGGCCATGAAGCGGATCGCGGGGACCGGGAGAGTGCTGGGATTTCACGCAGAGGATCCGGTCATTATCGGAGAACTGGCCAAAAAGTATTCCAGCCAGACCTGGAGCCTGAGACTGCATGAGGAAGCGAGACCGTATTATGCAGAATTATCCGCCATCAGTCAGATCCTGCTGTTTGCCGGGGAGACCGGATGTCCGGTACATATCTGCCATTTGTCGATTCCGGAAGGTGCCAGACTGATTGCCAGGGCGAAGCAGGAAGGGGTAGATGTTACAGTGGAGAGCTGTTCCCATTATTTCCTGCTGAATACAGAGAATAGTGAGCAGTTTGATACCTATGCTCTGATTCAGCCCCCTATACGGAGTCGGGGGCGGATGGAAGCTATGTGGGAATACCTGCAGGATGGAACAATTGATTATCTGGCTACGGATCACGCACCCTATCCGGCAGGGGATAAGGAACCGGAAGATGGAAATAAGTGGGGAGTCATGGGCGGCGCGCCGTCTATTGACGTGGCATTTCCGCTGATGTTCGGAGAGGCTGTAACAGAGCGTGGCATGAGCCCGGTCCGGTTCGCCAGACTGAGTGCGACCAATGCCGCGAAACGGTTTGGCTTATATCCCCAAAAGGGCAGTATCCGTGTGGGGAGTGACGCGGACCTGGTGATTCTGGATCCGGACCAGGTCTGGCAGGTGGACCGGAGCAAAAGCTATTCAAAAACAAAGAGTACCCGCTTTCCCTATCAGGGGCGCACAGTAAAAGGGAAAGTGATGACAACCATGGTCAGGGGAACTGTGGTATATGACGGAGCGGATATCTGCGTGGACAGTGGCTTTGGGCAGTTTGTCCGGCCGGAAAAATGAAAGGTGGGATAGGGGATGAGAATTAATGAAGACCGGTTATGGAACCGGGAGCAGGAGGTTGGCGGGTATGGCCAGGATCCCAGAGGCGGGATCAGCCGGTTCGCGTGGACGCCTGAGTACCGGGAGGCGGCACTTCTTCTGATGAAATGGATGGAGGAGGCCGGACTGAAGGTGCGGGTAGACGCAGTGGGAAATATCTATGGAAGATATGAAGGCCGGCAGGATCTGCCGCCGGTACTGACAGGTTCCCATTTTGATACGGTTCCCATGGGAGGCAGGTTTGATGGACTGGCAGGAATCATGGCTGCCCTGGAGGTTCTGACGACCATGCACGAAGAGGGATACCGCCCGGAGCGCCCCATTGAGATGATTGCATTTATCAATGAAGAAGCGAGCCAGTTTCTGGGAGGTCATTTCGGAAGCAAAGCAATCTGCGGAATGCTGCCTGCGGATTATGCTTCCACTTCTGTAGACCGGAATACCGGAAAAACCATGAAGGAAGCTATGCTGGAATATAACATGGGACTGGACCCGGATCATATATCACGTGCTCAAATCCATGAAGGGGATTATTTCGCTTTTATCGAGCTTCACATTGAGCAGGGGAAATATCTGCTGGGAAAGGATCTTCCCATGGCGGTGGTAGATGATATTGCGGGAATCCGTCAGTTCTATATTACCTATCATGGGGAATCCGCGCATGCAGGCGGAATGGCCATGGAGGACCGGCACGATGCTTTTGCGGCAGCGGCGGAAACAGCCTGTGAGGTGGAGCGGCTGGCACTTCATTCCGGTTCGCCTACCCGGGGAACCGTGGGATATATCCAGGTGGAACCCAATGAGCACAATATTGTTGCCAACCAGGTGAAATTCTCCGTGGATTTCCGCGAGGTGGAGGATGGTATCTGGGAGCGCCTCTATGAGGATCTGATTGCCTTTGTGGAAAAGCAGTGTCAACGGCGGGGACTTACCTATGAGGTAAACTCTACGATTTGCACACCGCCGTGCCACTGTCATAAAGGACTGCGGGATCTGATTGAGGAGAGTGCCAGGGAGAGCCGGATTCCCTATATGCATATGGTAAGCTATCCGGCCCATGATGCCATGCAGATGGGCAGGCTGTATCCTATGGCTATGATTTTTTTGCGCAGTTCCAATGGGGGAGTCAGCCACTGTCCGGAGGAGTGGACCACAAAGGAGGATCTGGCAGCCGGGACAGAGGTGCTTTACGGAACACTGCGGAAACTTTCTGACATGAACAGTCACGAATTATGACAGACAGGAGAGGAGATCAATGAAGACAGAAAAGATTACAACAAAAAAGGCACCAGAGCCGGGGGGATGGTATTCCCAGGCATTCCGGGTAGGTGATCTGGTGTATACAGCTGGCGTAACAGCCCACGATCCGGTCACACAGCAGCTGGCAGCTCCGGGGGATATGGCGCAGCAGACACGCCAGGTGCTTAGGAATCTGGAACAGATACTTCTGGAGGCGGGATCCGATCTGGAGCATGTGTTTAAAACACTGGTTTTCGTGGCGGATATTGACCAGTTTGATGTATTTAATGAAGCATATAAGGAATTTTTTCCGGAAAATCCACCGGCAAGAAGTACTATGGAGATTGGGAAATTTAAGAATGGGATGATGATAGAGATTGAGGCGATTGCTACAGTGCGCTGATTTTTGTTTTCTATAATGGGTCTTTCCTTTCGTAACAGTCCAGATACCCCCTGGACTGTTACTGCATCTGGAGCGAATGCGCTCCCAAATGCAATATTTTGTCATTTATGTGCTGTTGTTCGCACCTGAAAAAGCGCATTAAAGGGTACCGTTTAATCACCGGTTTTGGTTATTGCGGTACCTTTTTTGCTTTATAGGAAATAGCGTTCTATAAAGTAAAAAGCCTTCCGGGCAGGATCGCAACATGAAGTGGGCTTGTTCACTAAGCTCATTACATTCGCTATGTGAGCCAATGCATGCGGCGGAGAGGAGTTTATCGCTGAAGCGATCCGCCGCAGGCGCAGAATCCTGCGCAGCAGGATTCTATGTTCTGTCCGGATATAAAATGGCAGCTGAAGGGACACTGGCCAGTCTGTTTTCAGACATAAAAGAGGCGGCTGGAAAATGTGGTGATATCCAGCAGATCATCTGATACATTATGGACAAGGAGCCGTTTCCGGCAGCCTCTTTGTGAAATTCTGGATATAGGTCTGGTCAGCAGGTGTAACTTTGGAACTGCTCCACGGTCATTCCGGCATACTCGGCAGCCTTTGTGACCGTCATATCGCCAGACCGGACCAGTCTGGCCAGCAGGTTCATCTCTCCTTGTGCGCGACCTTCCTTTTGACCTTCCTTTCGGCCTTCCTTTCGGCCTTCCTTTCGGCCTTCCTTTCGGCCTTCCTCGAGTGCTTCCGCCCATGCCTCTGCCCGTGCCTCTGCCCGTTCTTCCTCCCGGATCATCTGCAGGGTCTCGGCTTCGTTATATTCTGTAATACACATATTTTTCACCTCCGCTCTGTGGCCAATCAGAAATAGCCTGATGGCATAAGTTTCAGGCATGTCATCAATTGCCTTGTCAACCGCCTGTTCAATATCCAGGTAATTCCGGTTCATGCGGATCTGTTCCACCAGCCATGCATACTCGGCCAGAGGCTGGCAGGCCTGGAGCAGTTCCCTGTTATGGCCGTAGTTGATGTTAATCATATGAACCTTTACCTGGATGTCCGGTTCTTTTGTTACCGCATCCGGGGCGAATGCGTCACTGAGATGCAGAATCCGGTCATCCTGCTGTTCGGCCCCATTGTAAAAGACTACCAGTCTGGGGGCGGGAAGGCGGACGACCCGTCTGCCGTAGATGTTCAGCTTGTTTTTATGGATGTATTTGTCATACAGCTTCCCGGCATACATGAGCTGGCGTACCGGCATGTTGGGGTTGAAGGTGCTCTGCTGCTCATAGATATTCATAACATGGAAAAGAATGAATGACAGGTCATTCTTCATACCCATGTAGACGGCATCGTCTATGGTTGTAAACAGGATATCCTCCGGATCCGTGTAGCTGGTGCCGTTTATGGCATTGTAGAGGCTCAGGGTCCATTCCCTATTGGGCTCACTGCCGAAAAGAAAGCTGAACAGGCGGTCCTTGTGCTCCCGGTTGATGGTGGGCATTCTGGTATCGTCCCCCTTTCTGTATGGCTGGCCGTCTGGTGCATGAAGGCACGACCGGCCAGTGTAATGTCTTATAAACAAATTATAGCATTTTGTGGGGAGGATTACAAGTGGACCGGCAAAACGGAATTCGAAATACACACTGGGCGTTACTGTTCACGGGGGAGTTGTTCCAGAGCTGGTATCTGCCGGCCGGGGGAAACAATTTGGCCATGGCAAGGACTGATGTTGCCGATTCATGTTATGTTGAGTATATTGGGGTGCATCTTGCGGAAAATCAGCCACAGAGACAGGTGCGTTGGGATTCCGGGAGTACACATTAAAGATAAGGTGGAAAAATCATGGAAAAAATTGATTTTATTGATGGAGCAGCAGCAGATTCCGTGCAGGTCTTTGGCGCCGGATATATCGGAAAGAAAGCGGTCTATGGACTGCGCAGGAACCAGATCAAGGTAACCGCGGTTCTGGACAATAACAAAGCAGTGCAGGGTACTTGCCTATGGGAGGATGTTCCCTGCATAAGCCCGGAAAGCGCAGACAGGGATTGTCCGGTAATCCTCTGTTTTGAGAAAGAAAAGATCTTAAAAGCAGTGCAGGAGCAATGTCTTGCCCTTGGTTTCCAGAAGGTATATTCTATAAAATGCCGGGAGCTTCAGGACTATCTGGAAACATTGCCGGACCGGGACTATCTTGAGGTGATGCATTATTGTGTTCACGGAAAGAAGCTCAATCTGGAGAATCCGGTTACTTTGAATGAAAAGCTTCAGTGGCTGAAGCTCCATGACCGTAATCCCTTGTATATCACGATTGCGGATAAGTTCCGTGTCAGGGACTATCTGAAGCGGGAGTTTGGTGAAGAATATGAATTGTACCCCTTGTCAAGGACATTTTTCTAATTAATAAATAGGGAACATCTGTTCGCAAAGTATTTTCTCTATAACACCTCAGCAATCTTATCCTCCAGGTCTTCTATTGCAGACAGAAATTCTTCGCGTATTTCCTCCAGCTGGGTGGAGAGGTCTTCCAGAAGATCTCTCATCTCCTCATATTTCCTTTCCTTATACCTTATCATCTTTGATTTCCTCCTTGCCCAGGTTGGTACACCCTTCCTTTCTTTCCGGCTCTTTTATGACTCCTCCCAGCGGATAATCACCGGTCGTTATGTATTTATAATACTCATTTGGTGACAGCTTCGCCAACTGCCATTGATACCTCTCATTATTGTAATAATACATCCAGTCATCTATGATCTCTTTCACTTCCCGGTATTTACTGCATTCACTAACATCAATTTCATCCTTCATATGTCCGAAGAAGCTTTCCTGCGGCGCGTTGTCCCAGCAGTTTCCTTTTCTTGACATCGACTGCCTCAGTTCTTTATCATTGACTAACTGAATAAAACTGGTACTTGTGTAATGGCATCCCTGATCCGAGTGGATCAACGTTTCTTTGGTCAGCCCGATCCCGTGTTCCTCCACCAGCTTCTTTACCGTTTCCAACACAAAATCCACTTCCAGGCTGTCACTCAGCACATAGGACAGTATCTGTTTCGTATACGCATCCAGTATCGTTGACAGGTATGCGAATTTCCCATTATAAGGTATATAAGTGATATCCGTCAGCAATACCTTTCTTGGCCCGTATTCCGTAAATTTCCGCTCCAGAAGGTTATCCGCCACATGATTCGTTTTCAGGGCCTTCGCCATCCTTCTGTAGGGGTTTGCTTTCCTTACAGGGCACACCAGGCCATACTTGTCCATCAGCCGTCTTATCTTCTTTAAATTCATGATGACCGGTGGGTTCCAGTGAACCATACACATATAGATTCCCCGTGCGCCTTTACTGTATCCACGCTGGTTATACGCCTTTAGGATCAGCCCAAACTCTTCCCTGTCCTTCTTTTCCCGCTCCTTACGCGTTCCTTCCGAATTCACCCATCTGTAATAGCCTGACCGGGAAACTCCCGCCACATCACACAGCATACTTACACTTAGCTGGTTGTCCTCCTCCTGCAGCGTTTTCTGGATTACTTCAAATTTCCAACCCGCACTCATCAGGATTTCCTCGCTGCTGTATTTTCCGTCCTGACAATTTTTTTTAGAAATTCAACCTCCTGGCGCAGGTATTTCACTTCGTTCAGAATATTTTCCAGGGTTTCCTTTGAATGCTCCGTTACACCTTCCTGTATGGATAATCCATCTTTTTTTCGCCGTGTCCGGTTTTCACCCTGACGGAAACCGTTTCTGCTCCCTGCCTGGCGTTTCAGTCTCTGGACCATACTGTCTATCTGCTTCTGGCCAAACATCTCCAGATCATATCCCAGATCTTCCAGTATTTTTCTTGGCGCCATTCCTGCCTCATAAGCCGTCCAGAACGTTTCTTTAAACTCAATCGTGAAATAGAGTTTGTTTTTTGTCACTTTAAACGTGTATGGATTCGCTTTCAGCAGTTTCATTTCCCTCGCCGTATATTCCTTCATCACATCCTCTCCAGTCTGTCATTTATTGTACCAGATGCCCTTTAGCCTGGAATCATCCAAATGTCCACTTTACGCTTCTTACCCCTTTCACCGCTGTCTGCTTTTAGGGATTTCTTCCCTTTTTTGTATGTCTACTTTTCAGGTACTTCCCCCTTTTCTGTCTGTCCACAGTCTGGTAAGCAAGCCATTAACCTGTCTGTCCATTTCTTTGGATTTATCCTTTTTACAAAGCGTCTACGGTTTGGGATTCCTTCTGTTATTTCAGGCCTAGCATTCCTATAGTATTTCCCCTAGCGGTAACTAACATTTCAGGCAATCCCTTTCTCTTGCCGTGTCCACCTTATAGGGTACATTATAATACCTGATCCCCCTGCTGTACATGACTTACGATTATAACGATATCTGCCAGGAGATCATCCCCGATGATCACTGTGTCATCAAATCCAACTGCTGGAGCGGGGATGTGGAGATTATCCGGTCAAAAAAGGATGTTGACTGGGATGCCATGAGGGCCAAATTCCGGAAAATCTTCCAGTCAGACTGGGCTAAGATCGGGCGGGAATGGTGGTATTCCCGTATGCGGCCCTGTATTGTTGTGGAGAAGCTGCTGGAAACCAGGGAAGGGAAGTTGCCAAATGATTTCAAACTCCATTATCTAAGCGGAAAGCTGGAATTTATATACTGCTCTATTGACCGGGAGGGGGCCAATTACCGGAAGATTTATTCACCTGACTGGAAGGAACTTCCTTTTTCCTGGAATGGGGAAGCGGCGCCTCCGGATATTTCAAAGCCCAATATACCGGCACCCTCAACCCTTGCCAGGATGATTGAATTTGGCGACCGGATTGCCAGGGATCTGCCCTATGTCAGGGTGGATTATTACGATGTGGACGGGAAGCTGTACTTCGGGGAGATCACTTTATCCCATGGTTCCGGATTTGACAAGTTTATCCCGGTAGAATACGACAGACTGTATGGAGAAAAACTGACGCTGCCCACAAAGCCGGGGGAAAATATACAGAATTATCTTGAGACCTTCCACCCCTATTCGGCACCGGCCCATGATATCTGGAGTGTGAGTGATTCGTCAAGAGGGCAGATTCTCAAGCTGGACTGGAATGAGGCCACAGTGCAGCCTTCCCAATATGTCAGGAGCCGGATCATGGAGCTGGCCCGGGACGGGAAATACTACAATTACTATCCCAATACCAACAATGTGGAACTTTTAAGGAAAATCAGCGATTACGTGGGGGTGTCGGAGCAGAATGTGCAGATATTTCCGTCCTCTGATTCTGCCCATGAATATATCGCCAGGGTATGGCTGCGCAAGGGCGACAGGTGCGGACTGGTATGGCCTGCCTATGACAATTTCCGTGCAACAGCAGAGCTTGCAGATTCGGAGGTTCTCTACTTTGATATGCCGGATTTTAAATTTGATAAAGATGTGTTCATGGAGCTGGTTCAGAGGGAGAGACCGAAGCTGGTCTATATCTGCAACCCCAACAATCCAACCGGTGAGCTTGTCCCGGAAGATACCATCGGATTTTTATTGAAGGCAAACCCGGAGGTTTTGTTTTTAATCGACGAAGCTTATGTGGAATTTTCCGGAGGCGCCATAGATGCCTTGGTCAATGAATATGGAAATCTGATTGTAAGCAGAACCTTTTCCAAGGCCTTTGGTCTGGCAAATTTCAGAATCGGGTACCTGGTTTCTTCCATTAACAATATCCGGCTTTTGACGGATGCCAGAAACAGCAAAAATATTTCTACTTTTGCCCAGGTAGTCGCCCTATCTGCCCTGGAGGACAGACAATCCATGGATGGATATGTGAAGCAGGTAAGGGAAGGAAGAGAGTATCTGAAAGGGGAACTGAAGAAGCTTTCCTATGTGGGAACAGTATATGACAGCACAGCCAATTTTGTGATGTTTGAACTTGAAAATAACCGGTATAAATGGAAACTGATCGAGTTTCTCAAACGAAACGGGATCTATGTACGGGATGTGGGTCAGACCGGATATATACGGGAGCATTGCGTGAGAATAACGGCTGGTACCAGGAAGCAGATGGAGACAGTTGTCAAAAAGATGAGGGAGTTTTGTTTATGAAAATTGCACTCTATGATTTTTGTGATACAGTCGTCAATTTTCAGACGGCAGATGAGTATGTGTATTTTACCCAAAAGTATCTTGACCTGAAAGAATTCCGGCATACCTTCATGGATCATGAGAAGATCCGGGAGCTGTTTATCGATGACTGGAAGACAAATAAAGGAGCTATTTTATACCAGTTAAGAGGGATCAGAAGGAGTGCCCTTGAGGATGCGGCAAAACAGTTTTATACAGAGAAAATTCTGCCGAATATCTATGAACCAATTGTGGCTGGGATGAAAAGCCACCGTGAAGACGGGTATGATATTTATATTGTAAGTGCAGGATATAGTATCTATCTGGATTTTTTTGCAGAGGATTTTGGTGTCAAGGGCGTCGTGGCCAATGACTTTCTGTATCAGGATGATCTGTTTACCGGGAAGCTGTGCAGGGATGACTGCTATGGAGAAGAGAAGGTCCGGCGCCTGGATGGGCTGTTTGGCAAATGCAGCATAGAGCATTCCATAAGCTACTCAGATAGCATATCGGATCTGCCGCTGCTTAAATGGACGGATAAAGGGGTGGTTGTTTCAAGGAATGTCCGGCGGCCGTGGGTAAAGGAAAACGGGCTGGAGGATTTTGTTTTGGCGGAATGGGCGCGGAAGCAGGAGGGATAAAGCAGCATACTTATAGAAATCTGCTAAAAGCAGACCCCCAAAATACAGAAGTCGCTACATTCAGACAACTGTATTTTGGGGTTTGACGTAGATTTGGGCATACAGCCATTTAGAGCGTGTTTGAAAATTCATTCCCGGCGTCCCACAAAGTGGAACGCACAGCTACCGGAAAGCAATTTTCAAACACGCTCTGGAATCGCTTCGTGATTCAGGATGTCTTTTGACAGAGCTGGTCGGAATCTGTGTCAGCTGTCCTCCAGCACCACCACCTCAAACGGCCGCAGCTGCAGACATCTGCCGACTGTTCCTTCACTGATTTTGTGTTCACCTTTGTCTCTGGTTTGATCTCCAGTCCTATGTGCATCTCTGTTTTCTGTCCCATCCCCAACTCTAAGATCTGCCCCGTCTTCAATGATTCGGGGAGTTCCATGGTAATTTCCCAGAAGCTTCTGGTACCGGGCCCAGGCTGGGGCGGCGGGGATGGAAAGGTCTCTGGCGGTGAGGCTGCACAGAACTACCAGTTTTTTTGTCTTCTGCTGCCTGGTGCAGGCAGGCGGATCCGCGGAAAGCTTGTCAGCAGAACCGATATTAAAAGGCTCCAAAGCCGGAAATGATTCCTCCGGAGATGAGCCGCCTTCCTGGTTATCTCCGGTTCCCCCATCCAGAATCCGCTCATACGCCAGCACATCCGGGTTATCCTCCTCCAAAAAGGCGATCCGCCCTTGGGAGATGACCTTTTTCTCTTTCCGCAGTGTGATCAGTCTTTTATAGAAGGCATGGACGGAGTCGCTGTGGTCTTTCTGGTTTTCCACATTGATTGTCTGATAATTGTCTGTGATTCCGATCCAGGGGGTGCCAGTGGTGAAGCCGGCATGTTCTTTTGCAGACCACTGCATGGGTGTGCGGCTGTTGTCCCGGGAGCGGGCGGCCAGGATCTTTAGGGCCTCCCTGCGGGTCTTTCCCTGGTTCAGGAGGATCTGGTAGTAGTTGAGGCTTTCCACGTCCCGGTACTGGGAAATGTCCTGGAAGTGGGCATTGGTCATGCCCAGCTCCTCTCCCTGGAAAATGTAGGGAGTGCCCCGCATCAGGTGGATGGCGGCGGCCAGCATTTTCGCAGATTCTTTCCAGTATTGTCCCTCGTCGCCCAGGCGGGAGACGATCCGGGGCTGGTCATGGTTGCACCAGAAGAGGGCATTCCAGCCGCCGCCTTTTTCCATGCCCAGCTGCCATTTCTGGAACAGCTTTTTTAAGGCCATCCGGCTCCATGAGACTCCATTTGTCCCCGTTCTGGTAGTCAGTCTTTAAGTGGTGGAAATTGAAGCACATGGACAGCTCTTGTTCTCCGGGGCTGGAGTAGCGGATGCAGTTGTCCAGGGTGGTGGAGGACATTTCCCCTACCGTTACCATTTCCCCGATTCCCGTATCACGGACCAGCTCCTTGAGATAGTCGTGGATGCGGGGACCGTCGGAGTAGAAGCGGCGGCCGTCCCCGGCCGGATCGTCCTGGAGGATCTCCGGCTTGGAGACCAGGTTGATCACGTCGAACCGGAAGCCACGGACACCTTTGTCCTTCCAGAAACGGATGACGGCTTTTAACTCCTCACGGACCCTGGGATTATCCCAGTTTAAGTCTGCCTGGGTCACGTCGAACAGGTGGAGATACCATTTGCCGAGGGCAGGGACGTACTCCCAGGCAGGGCCGCCAAACTTGGACTGCCAGTTGGTGGGGCAGTGGTCCGGGGTGCCCTCCCGGAACATGTAGTAGTCCTGGTATTCTTTCTCCCCGGCCAGGGCTTTCCGGAACCAGGGGTGGCTGGTGGAGGTGTGGTTAAATACCATATCCAGCATGATGCCCATGCCCCGTCTGCCGCTTTCGGCGATCAGCTCCTCCATGTGGGCCATGGTGCCAAAACGGGGGTCAATGGCGCAGTAGTCTGCCACGTCGTATCCGTTGTCCCTCTGGGGGGAGGGGAAAACCGGGGTGAGCCACAGATAGTCCACGCCCAGGTCAGCCAGATAGTCCAGCTGTTCCAGGATGCCGCCCAGGTCCCCGAAGCCGTCGCCATTGGAATCCTTGAAGGATTTGGGGTAGATCTGGTATATGACCTTGTCGCTGAATGATTCTGTATTCATAATTTGATATGTTCCTTTCCATTGATTATTTTATCCGAGCTTCCGTTTTCCGATGACAATTGTCAGCACCAGGGGGATCACCACCGCGATCACCATGCACAGTGCAAAGCTTGCCATGTGCTGGGGCTGGATGGAGAGGATGCCGGGGAGGCCGCCGACTCCGATGGCATTGGCGGTGGTGGAGGTGGCTACACAGACAATGGCTGCCATGGCAGAGCCGATCATGCCGCAGACAAAGGGGAAGCCGTGTTTTAAGTTGACACCGAATATGGCTGGCTCGGTGACGCCCAGGTAGCAGGAAATGCCGGCGGGAACATTGACCTCCTGGGCTTCGGCATTCTTCCTCTGGAGGATCATCATGCCTGCTACTGCGGAGCCCTGGGCGATGTTGGATAGGGCGATCATGGGCCACAGCATGGTGCCGCCGTAATCGGCGATGAGCTGTAAATCAATGGCATTGGACATGTGGTGCAGACCGGTGATTACAAGGGGTGCGTAGACCAGGCCGAACAGTGCGCCGAATACTACCTTGAAGGAGCCGGTGATGCCTGCGTATACTACTGCGGAGATGGCCGAACCGATCTTCCAGCCGATGGGGCCCAGGACAAAGTGGGAGGCCATGACAGCCAGCAGGAGGCTGCAGAAGGGCACCACGATCATGGATACCACCTGGGGTGTGATCCGGCGGAAGAATTTCTCCAGATAGGCCAGGGTGAAGGCGGCCAGTACAGCGGGGATCACCTGGGCCTGGTAGCCGATCATGTTGACCTGGAAGAATCCGAAATTCCATTTTGGAATGTCTGCGGCAGCGGTGCCTGCCACTGCGTAGGCGTTTAACAGCTGGCCGGATACCAGAGTCAGGCCCAGGACGATTCCAAGCATCTGGGTGGTGCCCATCTTCTTTGTCACGGACCAGCAGATACCAACGGGCAGCATGTGGAACACGGCTTCTCCGATGAGCCATAAGAAGCTGTCAATGCCAGACCAGAACTGACTGATATCACACAGTGTTTTCGTGCCGTTTTCAAATAGGTACATGCTGTCGATACAGTTGCGGAAGCCCAGGATCAGGCCGCCGGTGATGATGGCCGGAATCAGGGGAGCGAAGATCTCCGCCAGGGCGGTAACGATCCGCTGGAGCACGTTCTGGTTCTTCTTGGCGGCCTGCTTTACCGCATCCCTGGAGCCGCCTTCGATGCCTGCCTCCTTGATGAAATCATTGTAAAAATCAGATACCGTGTTGCCGATGATCACCTGGAACTGGCCGGACTGGGTGAAGCTTCCCTTTACCACCTTCATGGCTCCGATGGCGGGGACATCCGCCTTTGCCGGGTCTGCCAGGGCAAACCGCATCCGGGTCATACAGTGTGAAACTGCCGCGATATTTTCCTTCCCGCCTACCAGGTTCAGAAGCTCTTTTGCATCCTCTGAATACTTACCCATGATTGTTCCCTCCGTTTTTTGAATGTTTTAAATTTGTTTAAACAAGTTATGTATTATATATACAATACTTGTTTAAACAAGTCAATGATTTTTGAAAAGAAAATAAATTTGTTCAAACAAGCTGAGGGGTTTTTTCCAGAGCGTACCCTTTGGAACAACTCTCCCGTGAATAGTAACTAATAAATATAAGTAAGAACGGAAAAATGGAAGATTTGACTTGCAGGTCAGCTGGGGGTATAATAGCTTTGCCGGCTGCTTCTTTTCTTTTATGAAATGGTGTGGCAAAGGATTCCGGGACATAAAGGGATACGGGAGGAAGAGGAACAGATGCCTAAAAGTATCTACGAGAACATTTACAGAGACTTAAAGCAGAAGATAGAAGAGAATACCTACACCTATCAGGAGCTGCTGCCGCCGGAGAATGTGCTGGTGCAGACCTATGGCTGTTCCCGCAATACCCTGCGCAGGGCAGTGGGGCGCCTGGTGACCGACGGGTATGTGCAGACCATGCAGGGGAAGGGAGTCCGGAATATCTACCGGCCTGTGGACCAGACCGCCTTTACCATCGGGGAGATCGAGAGCTTCCGGGAGTCAGCCCTCAGAAACGGCCAGAAGCCCCGGACCCAGGTGCTTCTGTTCACCGAGCTTTCCTTAAATGGGCACCAGGCGGTCGTCACCGGATTCCAGCCGGGAACCCGGGTCTGTTATATCCAGCGGCTTCATTATCTGGATGACCTGCCCCTGATCATCAACCACAATTATTTCCTGAAAGAGGCGGTTCCCGGACTTACCAGGGAGATCGCGGAGGCCTCCATCTATGAGTATCTGGAACAGACTCTGGGGATGACCATCGTCAACAGCAAGCGGGTCATGACCGTGGAGAAGATCACGGAGATTGACGAGAAATATCTGAACCTCAATGCGGAGGACTACAACTGTCTGGCCGTGGTCAGCAGCCAGACCTACAATGGGGACGGGGTCATGTTCGAGTATACCCAGTCCAGACATAGGCCGGATTATTTCCGGTTCTATGAAAATGCGGTGAGAAGGTGACAGTTCAGATATGGAGTATAATGGAGATGGGATTTTTAACAGGTATTCATTTCAACAAGGTGGGGGTACTTAGAAAGGACGATTTTTCCCTTGACTTCCCTGCAAATCCATGATATCCTATACAAGTATGCCGCACAATGAGGTTGCAAAGTTCCGGGCAGACAGCTTCCGGGACACCAAAGTTGGCGAGTAATGATAATAGGAGGTGCCATATGTACGCGATTATTGCAACAGGTGGTAAGCAGTACAGAGTAGCAGAAGGCGATATCATTAAGGTAGAAAAACTTGGTGTAGACGCTGGCGAAACCGTTACGTTTGACCAGGTTCTTGCTGTAAACAACGGAGAGTTATCCATCGGATGCCCGACTGTAGCCGGGGCGACTGTTACCGCGACCGTAGTGAAGGAAGCGAAGGACAGAAAAGTCATTGTCTACAAGTATAAGAGAAAAACCGGTTATCACAAGAAGAACGGCCACAGACAGCTGTACACCCAGGTCAAGATCGACAAGATCAATGCCTGAGCATGATTACGGTTTCTGTATCCCGTGATTCTGAAAGAGATGTATATACCGGGATTGATCTGGCCGGACATGCCGGATATGCCGACTATGGTCAGGACATTATCTGTGCGGCGGTTTCCGCTCTGGCCCTGAATATGGCAAATTCCGTTGGGGAATTCACCCATGACCGGTTTGATGCCGGATCCGAGGAGGAGACGGGGCATTTCTGGTTCCGTTTTACGGATCATATCAGTTCAGAATCGAGACTCCTGATGCACTCCCTTGTTCTGGGACTTCAGAACATCCAGAGTGCCTATGGAAAACAATATATCAAAATTCGAATCAAGGAGGTGTAAGTGATGTTTAAGATGAACCTTCAGTTATTTGCTCATAAGAAAGGTGTTGGCTCTACCAAGAACGGCAGGGATTCCGAGTCCAAGAGACTGGGCGCCAAGAGAGCAGACGGACAGTTCGTGCTGGCTGGCAACATTCTGTACAGACAGCGTGGTACCAAGATCCATCCGGGTCTCAATGTAGGCCGCGGCGGAGATGATACTCTGTATGCAAAGGCAGATGGGATCGTGAGATTCGAGAGAAAGGGCAGAGACAAAAAGCAGGTTTCTGTTTATCCGAGAACCATCAGCGAATAATGCGGCAGCATCCGGACGTGCCTCTGCACGTTACAGCTTGAACGTAATGCATGAACTATGACGGGCTTCATACTGATTCTGGTATGGAGCCTTTTTTCACTGAAAGGACGGTTACCAGTATGTTTGCAGACCGGGCAAAAATATTCATCAAATCCGGCAAAGGCGGAGACGGACATGTCAGCTTCCGGCGGGAGCTGTATGTGCCGGCCGGCGGTCCGGACGGCGGAGATGGCGGCAGGGGCGGCGATATTATCTTTGAGGTGGATACGGGCCTCAATACCCTGACGGATTTCCGGCACATCCACAAATATGTGGCAAAAGACGGCCAGGAGGGCGGCAAGAAGCGGTGCCACGGCGCCAGCGCCCAGGACCTGGTGATCCGGGTGCCGGAAGGAACGGTCATCAAGGATTTCGAATCCGGCAAGGTGATCGCGGATATGTCCGGAGAGAACCGGAGGGAAGTGATCCTGCGGGGCGGTAAGGGCGGACTGGGTAATATGAACTTTGCCACAGCCACCATGCAGGCGCCCAAGTACGCCCAGCCTGGACAGCCGGGCCATGAGATGTGGGTGACCCTGGAGCTGAAGGTGATCGCGGATGTGGGCCTGGTGGGCTTCCCCAATGTGGGCAAATCCACCCTGCTGTCCCGTGTTTCCAATGCGCGGCCCAAGATCGCCAACTATCATTTCACCACCCTGGATCCTCATCTGGGCGTGGTGGATCTGGACGGGCATGCCGGATTTGTCATGGCGGATATTCCGGGACTGATTGAGGGGGCCTCTGAGGGTGTGGGTCTGGGCCACGATTTCCTGCGTCATATTGAACGGACAAGGGTGCTGGTTCACGTGGTGGATGCGGCGGGAACCGAGGGCCGGGACCCGGTGGAGGATATCCGGGCCATCAACAGGGAGCTGGAGAATTATAATCCGGACCTGCTAAAACGCCCCATGGTCATCGCTGCCAACAAGATGGATGCCGTCTATGAAGGGGACACAGATCCATGTGGGATCCTGCGAAAAGAATTCGGGCCCGAAGGCATTCAGGTCTTCCCTATATCCGCTGTCAGCGGCAAGGGGATCCGGGAGCTGCTTTATGCAGTCTATGAGATCCTGAAGGATACGGACCAGAAGCCGGTGGTTTTTGAGAAGGAATTCGTCATCGAGTATGCGGGGGATAAGAATCTTCCCTATACCGTGGAGCGGGACGAGGACGGCGCTTTCGTGGTGGAAGGGCCACGGATCGAGAAAATGCTGGGCTACACCAATCTGGAGTCGGAAAAAGGCTTCCAGTTTTTCCAGAAATTTTTAAAAGAAAACGGGATCCTGGAGGATCTGGAGAAGGCAGGCATCCAGGAGGGCGATACGGTCCGGATGTACGGACTGGCTTTTGATTATTATAAGTAAACATACTCCCGGAGTCTGCCCGCACCTGCCTTTGCGGCTGATTTCCCGGAGTACATGCAACAATAAAGGAGTATGGAATGACAAGCAAGCAGAGAGCTTATCTGAAAGGTCTTGCCATGACAGAGGACGCAGTCCTCCAGATCGGCAAGTCCAGTGTGACACCGGAGGTGACAGCTGCCGTAGACGAGGCCCTGGAAGCCCGGGAGCTGGTGAAGCTTTCGGTGCTGAAAAACTGTATGGATGACGGGCGTTCTATGGCAGATGTTCTGGCAGAGCGGACCCACTCGGAAGTGGTTCAGGTGATTGGACGGAAGATCGTGCTGTACAAGCCGGCAAAGGACGAGAAAAAGCGGAAAATTGTTCTGCCCAGATAACAGGCAGTCTTTGAGTGCGCCCACCAGATTTTTATTCCCTGGTGGCACATCTCCCGCCGGGTGCATGTAAGGTTACCGGAGAAGGTGACATTAGTTTTTTTGGAGGGACTATGCTTCTATGGCAAAGATAGGTATCATGGGCGGGACCTTTGACCCGGTTCACAATGGCCACCTGCTTTTGGGGCGGCAGGCCTACAGGGAATATGGGCTGGATGAGGTGTGGTACATGCCTTCAGGGACCCCGCCCCACAAGACAGACCATCAGATCACCAGCGCCCGGGACCGGTGCGCCATGGTTTCCCTGGCCATTGGGGAATACCCGTATTTCCGGCTGTCGGACTTTGAGATCCGCCGGAAGGGCAAGACCTATACCGCAGAGACTCTGGGACTTTTAGCAGAGGAATATCCACAAAACCGGTTTTACTTCATCGTCGGTGCAGATTCCCTCTACCAGATCGAGAGCTGGTACCATCCTGAAGCAGTGCTGGCCGGCACGGTTCTGCTGGCTGCCTGCCGCGAATATCCCCAAGCCCCCCGCTCCATAGAAGCCCAGAGAGATTACCTGATGGCCCGTTACCAGGCAGACATCCGTCTGCTGCATTGTGACGAGATAGACATCTCCTCTGGAGAACTGCGCCAGATGTGCGCCAGGGGAACAAAAATATACAAATATGTTCCCCCGAAAGTAGAGACCTATATTCGGGAACATCATCTGTATACAAGCGGGCAGGAGTCCGTACAGTCCTGAAAAACGGCAGAATCAGGCAGGAGTCCGTACAGCCCTGGGTAACAGCAGAAATTCAGGCAGAAGTCCGTACAGCCCTGAATGACAGCAGAAATTCACAAAGGAGTAAACAACAAATGATTACAATGGATGAACAGATCACCACTCTCCGCAAACGTCTGGAGGCCCGGCTGGATCCCATGCGGTATGAACATTCCCTCAGTGTGTCCTATACCTGCATTGCCCTGGCCATGCGTTACGGATACGATATCCACAAGGCGGAGCTTGCGGGGATTCTCCACGACTGTGCCAAGCGCTACAGCGACACGGTTCTGATAGATAAATGTAAGAAACGGGGACTTGAGCTGACGGAGGACGAGCTGCGGGCGCCTGCTGTGATCCATGCAAAATACGGGGCATGGATGGCAGAATACAAATATGGGGTCCGGGATGACGAGATCCTCTCCGCGATCCGCTGCCATACCACCGGCAAGACCAATATGTGTATCCTGGACAAGATCCTTTATATTGCGGACTATATCGAGCCGCGCAGGGATAAGGCATCCAATTTGTCCCGGATGCGGTATCTTGCATTCCAGAGTCTGGACCAGACCATGTACGAGATTCTGTCCGGCACTCTGGAATACCTGGAGAAAAAGGGCAGCACTGTGGATCCTTCCACCAGACAGGCATATATTTATTTTAAACATCTTGTCACAAAAGAGGATCAGAATTAGACGGAAGGAAAGGAGAAGAAGAGAATGAGCAAAGACGGTAAAAATCAGTCAGAAGAGATGGTCAGGCTGGCAGTCAGCGCCCTGGAGGAAAAGAAGGGCGAGGATGTCCGGGTGATCGATATATCTGAAGTGTCGGTTCTGGGAGATTATTTCATCATCGCCAGCGGCTCCAACGCCAACCAGGTCCAGGCCATGACCGACAATGTGGAGGAGACCCTGGGACGGGCGGGGTATTTCTACAAACATAAGGAAGGCTATCAGACAGCCAACTGGATCCTGATGGATTACGGCGATATCATTGTTCATGTATTCTGCCGTGAGGACCGGCTTTTCTACGATCTGGAACGGATCTGGAGAGACGGAAAGATGGTGGATGTGGGGCAGTTCCATCAGGAAGGCTAGAGTGTGTCTGAAAATTAAATTCTGCACAAAATCTGGTATGAAATCGCTGGAAATATCCTGGAA
>CAJTOW010000007.1:0-21865 GCA_910577655.1 uncultured Lachnospiraceae bacterium
TCCAGTTTTCCCCGCCCCGTGAACTGTAACCAAGATACTGGCATTTCTTCCTGAAATAAGGCAAAAATGCTTGCATTTCACATAAACGGGTGCTATAATGCATATGATAACATGATAAATTGATAAAATGAGAGTGGGCGGATGTCCACTCTTACTTTATGTCTTAGAATGTAGGGAAGGTTATGGCAGTCCGGTTTTTGGCTCCCCGGATACGGGATACAGGAAGATGGAGTGGCGGCCGGACCGCTGCGGGTTGCCAGGAAACGAGGTGAGCATATGACAAGAAGAGAGGAGTACGAATCCAGGGCAGAGAAGTTTCTGCTTCCGCTGCTGGAGAAGCACCAGTTCGAGCTGGTGGATGTGGAATACGTGAAGGAAGCAGGCAGCTGGTACCTGCGTGCCTATATTGATAAAGAAGGCGGGATCACGGTGGACGACTGCGAGATGGTCAGCCGGACCTTCAGTGACTGGCTGGACAAAGAGGATTTCATCAGTGAGAGCTATATCATGGAGGTCAGCTCTCCGGGACTGGGAAGACCCTTGAAGAAGGATAAGGATTTTGAGCGGAGTCTCGGGGATGAGGTTGAGATCCGCCTATACAAGCCCAGGGAAAAGCAGAAGGAATTTGCCGGAGTCCTGAAGGCCTATGACAAGCAGACCGTGACCATTGAGCTGGAAGATGGGATGGATATGGTATTCGACCGCACAGAGATCGCACTGATCAGGCTGGCATTTGATTTTTAGTAACTGTTCAGGTTCTCTGGACAGTTACGATATGAAAAAGGACGGGTTTTTCGGATATCCCGGGCATTTAGGAGGAGAATACAATGAACAAAGAATTGATCGAGGCACTGGACCAGATTGAGAAAGAGAAGAATATCAGCAAGGCGACCCTGCTGGAAGCGATCGAGAATTCCCTGCTGACCGCCTGCAAGAACCATTTCGGCAAAGCAGACAATGTAAAGGTCAATATCAATCCGGTAACTGGTGATTTCGGTGTGGTTGCAGAGAAAGAGGTTGTGGAGGAGGTGGAGGATCCGGTCCTCCAGATCAGCCTCACAGAAGCCAGAATGAAGAATCCCAAATATGATGTGGGCGATATCGTGCTGATCCCCATAGAGTCAAGATCCTTTGGCCGGATTGCTACCCAGAATGCCAAGAACGTGATCCTTCAGAAGATCCGCGAGGAAGAGCGCAACATGCAGTTCAACGAGTGGTACCAGAAGGAGAAGGATGTGGTGACCGGCATCGTCCAGCGCTACCTGGGACGCAATGTCAGCATCAATCTGGGCCGTGTGGATGCCATCCTTAATGAGGTAGAGCAGGTAAAGAACGAGGTATTCAAGCCTACAGAGCGGATCAAGGTCTATGTGCTGGAGGTCAAGGATACCCCCAAGGGCCCCCGCATTTCCGTATCCAGGACACATCCTGACCTGGTGAAGCGGCTGTTTGAGGAGGAGGTCACCGAGGTCAAGGACGGGACCGTGGAGATCCGGGCCATTGCCCGTGAAGCAGGCTCCCGTACCAAGATCGCGGTGTGGTCCAATGATCCCAACGTGGATCCGGTAGGGGCCTGCGTGGGTATGAATGGTGCCCGTGTCAACTCTATTGTCAACGAGCTGCGGGGGGAGAAGATCGATATCATCACCTGGGATGAGAATCCGGCATTCCTGATTGAGAATGCCCTAAGCCCCGCCAAAGTGATCTGTGTGGTAGCAGATGAGGAGGCCAGGGAGGCCCAGGTGATCGTCCCGGATTACCAGCTGTCCCTGGCAATCGGCAAGGAAGGACAGAACGCAAGGCTGGCAGCCAGACTGACAGGATACAAGATTGACATCAAAAGTGAGACCCAGGCCAGGGAGATGGGGCTGTTCGAGGAGATGGGCATTGATTATCAGGAAGAAGGCGTATATGACGACCTTCATGCGGATTTCGGGCTTGGATCCCCGGATGACTATCAGGAGGAATACCAGGAAGCAGGTTATCCGGCGGAAGGATACCAGGAAGCGGGTTATCCGGCGGAAGGATACCAGGAGGAAGGCTATCTGGCAGCAGGATACCAGATGGAAGTTTATGCTGGAGAGGCTGACCAGGAAGCAGGTTATCCGGCGGAAGGATACCAGGCGGAGGGTGACCCGGGCGTATATGAGGAAACAGAAGAATCCCGCCCCGGCGGTTATGAATCAGACGATTACATGGAACAAGGGAACGAGGAATAACAGATAGGATGTGAAAAACTGGTGAGTGTCAGAAAATTTCCGCAAAGACAGTGTATCGGCTGCGGTGAGATGAAGAATAAGAAGGAAATGCTCCGGGTGCTTAGGACCCCGGAGGGGGAATTTACCCTGGACTGCACAGGCAGAAAGAATGGCCGGGGCGCTTATGTGTGTCCGTCCATGGAATGCCTGAAAAAGGCAATAAAATGCAAAGGGCTGGAACGTTCCTTTAAGATGGCGATTCCGAAAGAGATCTATGAGAAGCTGGAGGAGGAGATGAGTCATCTTGGAGAATAGAAAGCGTATATTGAATCTGATTGGTCTGGCAACCAGAGCCGGCAAGACAGTGAGCGGAGAATTTTCGACAGAGAAGGCAGTTAAGAGCGGCAGCGCCTGTCTGGTGATCGTTTCGGAGGAGGCTTCCGAAAATACCCGGAAGCTGTTCACCGACAAGTGTACTTACTATAAGGTTCCAATCTGCTATTTTGGCGGAAAAGGCGAGCTGGGACACGCGATGGGCAAGGAGATGCGGGCATCCCTTGCAGTCACGGATGAAAGCCTCGCCAAGGCAATCGTGAAACAAATGAACATAATCGGAGGTAGTGGGTATGAGAGTAAATGAACTTGCTAAAGAGTTGGGAAAATCCAGTAAGGAGGTCCTTGAAATATTGCAGAAACATAATCAGGATGTGAAAACACATTCTTCCAGTGTCAGTGAGGAACAGATCGGCATGGTAAAACGTGCCGTATCCTCCCATAAGACAGAAACAGCAGTCGGACAGGGAGCACAGACCGTGCGGGCCGCGGCAGCCGGTACGCCGGCTCCGGCCGAGACCAGGACAGTTCCGGCAGAGACAAAAGCTGCGCCGGCAGAGGCAAAGCCCGCTGCTGCGGCAGGGGAAGCGCCCAAGAAAAAGATTGCCGCGGTCTATCGTCCGCAGAATTCCCAGCAGAGGCCCCAGAGACCCCAGGGCCAGCCGGGAGCAAGACCGGCAGGTCAGGGGGGAAGACCCCAGGGCCAGCCACAGGCATCCCTGGGAGTGCGTCCCAAGCTACAGCAGACTCCGGCAGGAGGCCAGGGAAAGCCTGCGGTGCAGACTCCGGCCCAGCCTATAGCGAAGCTGCAGAAACAGGCCCAGCCTGCAATGCAGCAGGAGAAGGCCCCGGCGGCTGTTCAGACGGCAGCCAGGGTGCCAGTCCCGGCGGCATCACAGGCAGGAGCCCAGTCACCGGTTCCGGCAGTGTCCCAGACAGGAGCGGCCAAGTCACCATCTCCGGCAGGGGCCCAGGCAGAAGCAGCTAAGTCACCGGCTCAGGCAGGAGCGGCCAAATCACCGTCTCCGGCAGCAGCCCAGACGGCAGCAAAGCCCCAGCAGCAGGCAGTACAGCAGACTGGCTCCCAGACCGGATCCAGATCCCAGTCCCAGCCGGGGACAAAGCCCCAGGGCCAGCAGCCGGCTTCCCAGTCAGGCACAAGAGCCCAGGGACAGTCCTCCGGTCAGACATCAAGACAGCAGGGCCAGATTCAGTCCGGTTCCCGGCAGCAGTCCTCCGGACCGAGACAGCAGGGCGGCCAGGGAAGCCGTGACGGGAGACAGGGCGGTCAGGGTTACCAGAACCGTGACGGGAGACAGGGCGGCCAGAGCTACCAGAACCGTGACGGGAGACAGGGCGGCCAGGGCTACCAGAACCGTGACGGGAGACCAGGCGGCCAGGGCTACCAGAACCGTGACGGGAGGCCAGGCGGTCAGGGTTATCAGGGCAATCGTGACACAAGACCGGGCCAGGGCTATCAGGGCAGCCGTGATGGGGGCAGACCCCAGGCAGGCGGCCAGGGCTTTGGCGGCGGAAGAGGCGGCGCCCGTCCGGGTCAGCGGGATGCCGGGGGCAAGAGTTATGATACTCCGCTGCAGACCAAGCCGGGAAGCACCCGTCAGAATAAAAACAATTACAAGAATGACCGTTACGATAAAAAGAATATCACAGAAGACGGGCCAAGAAGCAAGGGCGGCAGGGTATCCAAGCATCCCTTTATCATGCCCCAGAAGTCTTCTGAGCAGAAGGTGGAAGAGACTGTTAAGATGATCACTCTTCCGGAGAGCCTGACCATTAAGGATCTGGCAGACCGGATGAAGCTTCAGCCGTCTGTGATCATCAAGAAGCTGTTCTTGCAGGGACAGATTGTAACCATGAACTCGGAGATTGATTTCGAGAAAGCGGAAGAGATCGCCATGGAATACGATGTGCTGTGCGAGAAGGAAGAGAAGATCGATGTCATTGCAGAGCTTCTGAAGGAGGACGAGGAGGATGAGAAAGATATGATCTCCAGACCTCCGGTGGTCTGTGTCATGGGTCATGTTGACCATGGCAAGACCTCCCTGCTGGATGCGATCCGTTCCACCAACGTGACCTCCCGGGAGGCAGGCGGCATTACCCAGCATATCGGTGCATATACCGTAGAGATCAATGATCACCAGATCACCTTCCTGGATACTCCCGGACATGAGGCATTTACCGCCATGCGTTTAAGAGGTGCCCAGTCCACGGATATCGCGATTCTGGTGGTGGCAGCCGATGACGGTGTGATGCCCCAGACCATTGAGGCCATCAACCATGCCAAGGCAGCCGGAGTGGAGATCATTGTGGCCATCAATAAGATCGACAAGCCCAGTGCCAATGTGGACCGGGTGAAACAGGAGCTGTCCGAGTATGAGCTGATTCCGGAGGACTGGGGCGGAAGCACCATCTTCGTACCGGTATCCGCCCACACCAAGGAAGGTATTCCGGAGCTTCTTGAGATGATCCTTCTGGCGGCTGAGGTCAGGGAGCTGAAGGCGAACCCGGACCGTAAGGCCAGAGGTCTTGTGATCGAGGCGGAGCTGGATAAGGGCAAAGGCCCTGTGGCTACCATTCTGGTCCAGAAGGGTACTCTGCGGGTAGGAGACAACGTGACGGCAGGCCCATGCTACGGAAAGGTCCGTGCCATGATGGATGACAAGGGCCGCCGTGTGAAGGAGGCAGGTCCCTCCATGCCGGTAGAGGTACTGGGTCTTAATGACGTACCGGGCGCAGGGGATGTGCTGGTGGCTGTAGACAATGAGAAGGAGGCCAGAAGCTATGCTGAGACCTTCATTGCCGAGGGCAAGAATAAACTTCTGGAGGACACCAGGTCCAAGCTGTCCCTGGATGATCTGTTCAGTCAGATCCAGGCAGGCAATGTGAAGGATCTGCCCATCATCGTGAAGGCAGATGTACAGGGTTCTGTGGAAGCTGTGAAACAGAGTCTGGTGAAACTGTCCAACGAAGAGGTGGTGGTCAAGGTGATCCATGGCGGCGTCGGTGCCATCAATGAATCCGACGTGACCCTGGCATCCGCCTCCAATGCTATCATCATCGGCTTCAATGTACGGCCCGATGTGACTGCCAAGTCCATCGCAGAGCGGGAGAAGGTGGATGTACGCCTGTACCGCGTGATCTATCAGGCTATTGAGGACGTGGAGGCCGCTATGAAGGGCATGCTGGATCCGGTATTTGAGGAGCAGGTTATCGGCCACGCTGTGGTCCGCCAGACCTTCAAGGCTTCCGGTGTCGGAACCATCGCGGGCGCTTATGTCATGGACGGAAAGTTCCAGAGAGGCTGCACCTGCCGTGTGACCAGAGACGGCGAGCAGCTGTTTGACGGCGCGCTGGCATCCTTAAGACGTTTCAAGGATGATGTGAAGGAAGTTGCTACCGGCTATGAATGTGGCCTGGTATTTGAAAAATTCAATGATATCATGGAAGATGATATGGTTGAGGCTTATATTATGGTTGAAGTACCGCGCTAGAAAGGAATATATATGCGGAAAAACAGTATCAAAAACACGCGTATCAATATGGAGGTACAGCGGGAACTAAGTGAGATTATCCGTACAGAGATCAAGGATCCCAGGGTGAGTTCTGCCATGACCAGCATAGTGGCCGTGGAGGTGACACCGGATCTGAAATACTGTAAGGCCTATGTCAGTGTCCTGGGAAGCCCGGAGGCTGCCCAGGCAGCGGTGGCGGGACTGAAGAGTGCGGTCGGCTATATCCGCAGGGAGCTGGCACACAGGATCAATCTGAGAAATACACCGGAGATCACTTTCCTGCTGGACCAGTCTATTGAGCACGGCGTGAATATGTCCCGCCTGATTGACGAGGTAACAAAGGATCTGAAGGATACAGAGGAAGCTGAGTGAATTCTGTCAAGTTCATTCTTCCGGCAGACAGCTGTCTGCCGGGGGAGCGCATGGAAAAAAGGGGAGAGGAATCAATGAACAAATTGCTGGAGTTCGCCCGGAATGCGCAGAGTATTGCGATCCTGGGCCATGTACGACCGGATGGGGACTGTGTAGGCGCCTGCCTTGCAGTCTGGAATTATCTGGCCGGCCAGTATCCGGATAAGGAGATTCAGGTATATCTGGAACAGCCGCCAGTAAAGTTTCATTATCTGAAACGCTTTGATGATATCAGTCAGGATACGGATTCCGGGAAACAGTATGATCTGTGTATATGCCTGGACAGCAGCGATACAGAGCGGCTGGGAGACTTCGCCGGTTATCTGGCAGGGGCTTCCCAGAGTATCTGTATCGACCATCATGTAACCAACCGCGGTTATGCCATGGAGAATATCATAGATCCGGATGCCAGCGCCACCTGCGAACTGCTGTGCGACTTCCTGGACCAGGACCAGATCAACCAGACGGTGGCAGAGTGCATCTACACAGGGATTCTCCATGATACCAATGTATTCAAGAACAGCAACACCACGGCAAAGACCATGGAGGCAGCCGGCCGGATGATGGCCAAAGGTATTGATTTTGGCCGGATCATTGACGAGAGCTTCTACCGGAAGACCTATGTGCAGAACCAGATTCTGGGCAGGGCCCTGATGGAGAGCATCCTGTTCCTCCATGGAAAATGTATTTTCAGTGCAGTCCGCATGAAGGATATGGATTTCTACAATGTGACCAGTGCGGATCTGGACGGGATCGTGGACCAGCTGCGGGTAACTGGGGGCGTGGAGTGTGCCATATTCCTCCATGAGATTGAGAATCATGTATATAAGGTGAGCATGCGCTCCAACCAGTATGTGGATGTCAGCAGGGTGGCAGCATTTTTCGGCGGAGGAGGACACGTCCGGGCCGCAGGCTGTACCATGAACGGCAGTATGTATGATGTGGTGAACAATCTGTCTAAACACATTGAAAAGCAAATCCAGGAGCATGAAGGATAATGGATGGCATTATCAATATTTATAAGGAAAAAGGTTATACCTCTCATGACGTGGTTGCGAAAATGAGAGGTATTTTACGAATGAAGAAGATCGGGCATACCGGCACCCTGGATCCCCAGGCAGAAGGGGTACTGCCGGTCTGTCTGGGGGCAGGCACGAAGCTGTGCGACATGCTGGCAGACCGGACCAAGACTTACCGGGCGGTACTCCTTTTGGGTCAGGAGACGGATACCCAGGATACCACCGGGCAGGTGCTGGCAGAGTATCCGGTTCAGGTGACAGAGGAGGAGGTGCATCAGGCGGCCCGGTCATTTTTAGGGACCTATATGCAGATCCCGCCTATGTACTCGGCTCTCAAGTTCCATGGGAAAAAGCTCTACGAGCTGGCCAGGGCCGGGAAGGAGGTGGAGCGTCAGGCAAGGCCGGTGGAGATCCTGGAGCTTACGGTGGAGCAGGTGTCCCTGCCCCGTGTGACCATGCTGGTGACCTGCTCCAAGGGAACCTATATCCGGACGCTGTGCCATGACATAGGAAGAAAGCTGGGCTGTGGGGGATGTATGGAAAGTCTGGTCAGAACACGGGTGGAAAGGTTCTGTCTGGAGGACAGCGTAACCCTGTCACAGCTGGAACAGCTGCGGGATGAGGGTAGGCTGGGGGAGGTGCTTTACCCGGTGGATCAGGCCTTTTCTGGGCTTTTGGCTCTCAGGATGGAGGCAGAAGGCCAGGGAGATAAGCTGGTGCACAACGGGAATCCTTTTTATCCGGAAATGGCCCGTATATGGGAGCAGCCGGCAGCCGGCAGCAAGGTAGAGGCAGGAGAAACTTCTGCCGGAGACAAAAGCATAGACGGTTGGGAGCAGCCTGCCCGGGAACAGTACAGAGTCTGCCAGGAGGAGAAGGAGATCACAGGGGAATTTATCAAAAGCTCTCCCAGAGTCCGCGTCTACGACAGCAGAAATAGATTTATCGGTGTCTATGAATACAGAGAGGATAAGGGATGCTACCACCCCTTTAAAATATTTCCAGGAGGCAGTTAGAGGATGCGCATCATTAGCGGAACAAGAGATTTTCAGATCCAAGAGCCCACGGTAGTAACGATCGGCAAGTTCGACGGACGCCATAAGGGGCACCAGAAGCTGCTGCGCAGGATGCAGGAAATCCAGAGGGAGTATGGATACCGGACGGCAGTATTTACCTTTGATATGGCCCCTGGCGGGGTGGTGAATGGAAAGGCTGCCAGACTGATAACTACCAATCAGGAGCGGCGCGGCAACATGGAGCGGATGGGGATTGACTATCTGGTGGAATATCCCTTTAACCAGGAGGTTTCCCATATGTCTCCCGAGGAGTTTGTCCGGGTGATTCTGGTGGGACAGATGCATGCCAGAGCTGTGGTAGCCGGGACGGACTGCGGATTCGGCTACCAGCGGGCGGGGGATGCGAAGCTTCTTGAGAGGCTGGCTTCAGAGCTGGACTATGAGGCAGTTATCATTGAGAAGGAGCAGGATGATCACAGGGATATCAGCAGCACTTATGTGCGGGAAGAGCTGAAGGCTGGAAATATCGCCAAGGCCAACGAGCTTCTGGGAGAGCCTTACGGGATCCACGGGACCGTGGTTCACGGCAGGCATATCGGAGGCACCAGGCTGGGATTCCCTACTGCCAATATCCTGCCTCCCAGGGAGAAATATCTTCCACCTTATGGGGTCTATGTATCCCGGGTGCTGGTAGAGGGAAATGTCTACGGCGGTGTCAGCAACATCGGGCAGAAGCCTACCATAGAGGGAGACAATCCGGTGGGGGTAGAGACCTTCATCCTGGGGCTGGACGGGGATCTCTATGGAAAGGACATAGAGGTTCAGCTGCTGGATTTTGAACGTCCGGAAAGGAAGTTCGCGGATCTGGAAGAGCTGGGACGCCAGATTGAGGCGGATAGGGAGTACGCGGTTAAGTATTTTGAGGAGCATCCCCAGTGGCTGGCCTAGAGCGTGTTTGAAAATTCATTCCCGGCATCTCCACAAGGGACGCCTTCGGTGTGCACGCCCCACTTCGCGGTATATTTGGGCCAAATTCAGGTTACATAGCCCACTATGCGCCCTTCATTTGGCCCAAATCCCCGCAAGGGGCGCCTACGGTGTCCCACAAACTGTGACGCACATCTGCCAGAAAGCAATTTTCAGACACGCTCTAGTACTCCGTATTTGAAGTTCCTGTGTAAATTTTCGAGGATATTTTTTCGAGTGTGCAAGTTAAGAAACGGAGGCGTAGTGGGCTACGCTGAGTATTCTGGACTTGTGCAATCGGGAAAATAGACCGAAATATTTACACAAGGGTTTTCAGTACGGAGTACTAGTATCAGGAAAGATCAGGAGGAAGCGGCAGAAAAGCACAGGATACAAATAAGGCGCCAGAGGCGCCTTGTTGGCTACAGTTCAGATACCCCCTGAAGGGTTACCCTTGTTGTACAGACGTGACAACCCGGATACTGTATCTGTGGTATATGTCACAGGGGATCCTTTAGTGGTAGAGTTTCTTGATCTCATACAGAGGATCGGAGGTCAGCTCCAGCCCCAGCTTCTTGAAGACATTGATATCCACGCTGGAGAGCATGACCGAGGTATGGACCTGACAGCCGCGGAGCTTGGGAAGCTGGTCCAGGGCGATCCGTGCGTTCTGGTCTGTGGCAGCGCACATGGAAAGGGCGATCAGTACCTCATCTGTGTGGAGACGGGGATTCCGGCTGCCCAGGTACCGGGTCTTGAGTCCCTGGATGGGTTCGATGAAGGCCGGGGAGATCAGATGGACTTCGTCAGCGATCCCGCCTAAGACCTTCACTGCGTTAAGGAGAGCAGCAGCGGAGGCCCCTAAGAGGGCGCTGGTTTTGCCGGTGACGATTTGTCCGCCGGGAAGCTCCAGGGCAGCGGCCGGGGAGTGGTTCTTCTCTGCCAGCTCATTGGCCGCGGCGACTACAGGACGCAGGGCCGTGGTGATCTTGGCCTGCTTCATCAAAAGCTCGATCTTGTAGAGTTCGTCCTTATTGCCGGTGTCCTGGGCAAGGCGGTTCAGAGCCTGGAAGTAGCGCCGGATGATCTCCTGGCGGGATGCTTCCTGACAGGCTTCATCATCCACGATACAGCTGCCTGCCATGTTGACACCCATATCTGTAGGGGATTTGTAGGGACAGTATCCGTAGATTCCTTCGAACATGGCCGTAAGAACCGGATAAATCTCCACATCCCGGTTATAATTTACCGTAGTGATGCCGTATGCCTCCAGATGGAAGGGGTCGATCATATTGACATCATTTAAGTCGGCAGTTGCCGCCTCATAGGCCAGATTGACCGGGTGCTTCAGCGGGATATTCCAGATAGGGAAGGTCTCGAACTTGGCATAGCCGGCCTTGATCCCCCGCTTATTCTCATGATAGAGCTGGGAGAGGCAGGTGGCCATCTTGCCGCTTCCCGGGCCGGGCGCGGTGATGATTACCAGAGGCTTGGTGGTCTCTATATAGTCGTTTTTCCCATATCCTTCATCACTGACAATGTGGGATATGTTGTTGGGATACCCGTCGATGGGATAATGGCGGTATACCCGGATACCCAGATTCTCCAGCTTTGCCTTGAAGATATCTGCGGCGGTCTGCCCGGAATAGCGGGTGATCACTACACTTCCGACATAAAGACCCTTATCGCGGAACTCCTGGATCAGCCGCAGCACATCCAGATCGTAGGTGATGCCAAGATCGTGGCGGACCTTGTTCTTCTCGATATCAGCCGCATTGATTACGACAACGATCTCTGCCTGGTCTGCAAGCTGGAGAAGCATCTGCAGTTTACTGTCCGGGGCAAACCCCGGAAGAACCCTGGAAGCATGGTAGTCATCAAAGAGCTTCCCTCCAAACTCCAGGTACAGTTTGTCGCCGAACTGGCTGATCCGCCTGCGGATATGTTCGGACTGCGTAGTTAGGTATTTCTGGTTATCAAAGCCTGTTTTCATTCTCCTGAGTCTCCCTCCCGGTAATTACACCATAGACGTGGTAGCAACAAAAAGTACTTCTGGATTGTAACACATAATCTGGAAAAATGCATCAAAAATCGACAACTTTGCTTATTTAAAGAATATGTGGTATAATATGAACACTTAGCGAGGTATTTTCGAGCTTAGTGTGAATATATACCTGACCACTTAGCAAATGCGAGCCAGAGGCGAAGCATGAGGTTAGTGGGTATGGTATAATATGAACACTTAGCAAGAGACTGGCGTGAAGGACTGCATGGCAGACGGGGCGTAGCGGAACCGGGCTGTGCGGCTGACCCATGGAATAATCCGGAACGAAAGACGAAAAGGGCAGGAAATTGATTATGAAAATTAAAGTGAAAATTTTCTTTCTCTGCTTTTTCCTGGTACTCATGGTCCTGACCGGCTGCGGGAAGCTGGCGGACATGAATGATACCGTGACAACCCCGGCACCGGTGGTGGTGGAACGTGACCAGGAGACAGAGAAAGAGACCCGGGAGGAGGAAAATCTCCCCCAGGAACTACAAACAGAGGAGCTGGTATTCGACAATACTCCGGAGCGGACCCCGGTCAAGGCCAAGGGCATCTATATCTCCGCAAATGTGGCAGGAACCCCGGCCATTGTGGATAGGCTTCTGGAGTCATTTGACCGGACAGAGGCGAATACCCTGGTGATCGACTTAAAAGATGATTATGGACGTGTTGTGTGTGAGATGGATTCTCCCCTGGTGAAGGAGCTGGGATCGGTACAGATCTATGTCCGGGATATGAAAGGGCTGCTTAAGAGGCTGGAGGATCACGGCATCTATACCATCGCCAGGATCCCGGCCTTCCGGGATGAATGGCTGGGAGATGTGAGGCCGGAATGGTGCCTGAAGAATGGAGACGGGACCCTGTTTCGGGACCGCAACAACCATGTCTGGGTGAATCCCTACAAGCAGGAGGCCTGGGATTATCTGGTGGAGATCAGTCTGGGGGCAAAGGAGCTGGGCTTTAAGGAGGTTCAGTTCGACTATCTGCGTTTCTGTACAGAAGCAGGGATGCAGAAGGTGGTGATCAGCGAGGCAGATATGAATGGCCGCTCCCGCACGGACATTATCTGCCAGTGTATGGAGTATATCTATCCCAGGCTTAAGGAAAAGGGTCTCTTTGTCTCGGCTGATGTGTATGGCGCCATCATCAACAGCCAGGTCAATGCCCAGGCTGTCGGACAGATCTATGGGGAGCTGGCAAAGCATGTGGACTATATCAGCCCCATGATCTATCCCTCCCACTATGGAGACGGAAACTATGGGATTGACTATCCGGATACCCGTCCCTATGATACCATCACGGCAGCTCTGCAGGATTCCAGGAAGGAGCTGTACTTTGCCAGTCAGGACGGAGGGCATATCGCCCAGGTGCGTCCGTGGCTCCAGGACTTTACGGCGTCCTGGCTGCAGCATTATATCGAGTATGGGCCGGAGCAGGTCCGTGCCCAGATCCAGGCCACCTATGATGCAGGCTACGACGAGTGGCTTCTGTGGGATGCCTCCTGCAATTATGACTGGGAAGGACTTCTGACTCCGGAGGAAGCGGCCAGGGAGCAGGAGCAGATCATTCAGTCCAGGGCGGCACTGCCAGAGACTACCTATGCCCAGGAGAGTACACGGGCCCTGCTGACCGTGGAGCCGGAGACCGGCCAGGAACAGCAGGTGACGGGGGAGGGCGGTCATGAGCTGCTGACTGTGGCACCAGAGGAGAGCAGCCGGGAGCTGCTGACTGTGGCACCAGAGGAGGAGAGCCGAGAGCTGCTGACCGTGGCGCCGGAGGAGGAGAGCCGAGAACTGCTGACCGTGGCACCGGAGGAGGAGAGCAGCCGGGAGCTGTTGACTGTGGCGCCAGAGGAGAGCGGCCGTGAACCGCTGACAGCAGCTTCAGGGCTTGCCCCGGCGCCAGAGAACAGCCAGGGACAGGCTTCCGGGATCCAGGGGCCTGGGGCCGGTCAGGTTTTGCCATCTGCCCAGGCAGAACCGGAGAACGGCCAGGTCATCATCGTCCAGCCAGAAGAGCCCCAGGACCCGTCAGCAGTTCCTGCCGGGAATACGGAGGTTGAGGTGCGGATTCTGGATTAATAAGAACAGCCAGGAGGAAAATTCATGGAGAAAATGATCAGGCCAGGAGAATTTTACCGTCATTTCAAGAATAAGCTGTACCAGATTGTAACAGTGGCTGTCCATTCGGAGACGGGGGAGCGGCTGGTGGTGTACCAGGCGCTGTATGGGGATTACCAGGTCTACGCGCGGCCCTATGACATGTTCACCAGTCAGGTGGATCATGAGAAGTATCCTGATGTGAAGCAGAAGTACCGGTTTGAGCGGGTGGATCCTATGGAACCTGGCAGGGGCTTTTGTGCACCCTATGATACGGAAAAGTCCATGGCTGGGACAGTACCGGATATCCAGACGCCGGAAGCAGGGACGGATCAGGAACAGTTCTGTTCTGGGACGGAGGAGGAGCCGCTTTGCAGCCAGTCAGCCATGGACCCGGAAAAGTCTCCCGGTGAGGATGCCGGGGAGAAAAATGGTGACGCTACATCTGCGCTTATGGATTTTCTGGACAGTGACAGCTACGAGGCCCAGATCAACAGCCTGAAACGGATGCGGGCCACAGCCACCCAGAAGGAGCTTGACAGCATTTATATTGTTCTTGACATGAAGCCCGTGGAGGGAAGTATCTCAGAGCAGCTGCGGGGAATCGCAGGCTTTCTCAAGATGCAGCATCATTTTGACGGAGGGCATTTGCGCTGATGACAGCCGCAGCCAACAGCAGCTGGAACGTGCGGACTGCCGTGAGGAGCTGCTGCAGCCAACAGCCGCCCGGAACGTGCGGACTGCCGTGAATAGCCACGGCCGCCCGGGGACTGTCCGGATGGTTATGTTTTCCAGCAGGAGGTTTACAGGTGTTTAATATTGAAGAAGAGTTGAAGAGGCTGCCGTCCCAGCCTGGTGTCTATATCATGCACGATGCCAGGGACGAGATCATCTATGTAGGGAAGGCTATCAGCCTGAAAAACCGCGTTCGCCAGTATTTCCAGAGCAGCCGGAACAAGACGGCCAAGATCGAGCAGATGGTCTCACGGATTGCCAGGTTCGAGTATATCGTCACGGACTCGGAGATGGAGGCCCTGGTTCTGGAGTGTAACCTGATCAAGGAACACCGGCCCCGCTACAACACCATGCTGAAGGACGACAAGGCTTATCCATATATTAAGGTGACGGTGTCTGAGGCATTTCCACGAGTGCTTCTGGCCAGAACCATGAAAAAGGATAAGAATAAGTACTTCGGCCCTTACACCAGTGCCGGGGCGGTGAAGGACACCATTGATCTGCTCCACAAGATCTACCGGATCCGCACCTGCAGCCGGAACCTTCCCAGGGATGCGGGAAAGGAGCGTCCCTGCCTGAACTACCATATCCACCAGTGTGATGCCCCATGCCAGGGAGAGGTCACCAGGGAGGCTTACGGAGAACATATTGCCCAGGCGCTTGAATTTTTAAATGGCAGGTATGAGCGTGTTCTGGAGCTGCTTGAGGGGAAGATGATGCAGGCATCGGAGGCTATGGATTTCGAGAAGGCCATCGAATACCGGGATCTTTTGGAGAATGTGAAAAAAGTGGCCCAGAAGCAGAAGATCACCAGCAGCAGTATGGAGGACAGGGATATCATCGCCATGGCCAGGGACGAAGAGGACGCGGTGGTGCAGGTATTTTTCGTGCGGGAGGGAAGACTCATCGGACGGGATCATTTCCATGTAACGGTGGCTACGGCGGAGAACCAGTCTCAGATCCTGACCAGCTTTGTGAAGCAGTTCTATGCAGGTACGCCCTTCCTGCCCAAGGAGCTGTGGATCCAGGAGGAGCTGGAGGACAGCCAGGTAATCGCCCAGTGGCTCAGCGCCAGGAAGGGCCAGAAGGTACGGATCACGGTGCCCAGGATCGGCCAGAAGGAGAAGCTGGTGGAGCTGGCCCAGAAGAACGCCCAGATGGTTCTATCCCAGGACAAGGAGAAGATCAAGCAGGAGGAGCTGCGGACCATCGGCGCTATGAACCAGGTGGCCGGATGGCTGGGGCTTGCGGGGGTGAAACGGATCGAGGCCTTCGATATCTCCAATATCTCTGGATACGAGTCCGTAGGTTCCATGATCGTCTACGAGAACGGCAGGCCCAGACGCAGTGATTACCGGAAGTTCCGGATCCGGACTGTGGTTGGGCCCAATGATTACGCCTCCATGCGGGAGGTGCTGACCAGACGGTTCACCCATGGGATCAGTGAATGGGAGCAGATCCGGCAGCAGGGCGGGGAGACGGACTTTGGAAGCTTCACCCGGTTTCCGGATCTTCTGATGATGGACGGAGGACGGGGACAGGTGAACATTGCCCTGGAGGTTCTTAAGGAGCTGAAGCTGGATATCCCGGTGTGCGGTATGGTCAAGGATGACAACCATAGGACCAGGGGGCTGTATTACCAGAATGTGGAGATCCCCATAGACCGGCACTCTGAGGGCTTCCGCCTGATCACCCGGATCCAGGACGAGGCCCACCGGTTTGCTATAGAGTATCACCGGAGCCTCAGGGGGAAGGACCAGGTACATTCGGTGCTGGATGATATACCAGGTATTGGAAATACCAGACGCAAGGCGCTGATGCGTCAGTTTAAGTCTCTGGAAGCTATCCGGGAGGCTACTCTGAAGGAGCTGTCCGGGGTTCCGGGGATGAACAGTCGGGCAGCGGAGAGTGTATATACATTTTTTCATACAGAGCCCGTTTCACAGGCATCGGATCCTGAAAAATCATCGTAGGAGAAAATATTCCGGCAGCCAAAATGACAGCCCGCGGCAGATGGCTGAAGTGCGGCTTCTGCCTGTCAAAGACCGGTGGATGACAGGATTCCGGCAGCAGGAGGCAAATCCCAGGATGACAAGCGGGCGCTTTTGTGCTACTATAGGTTTACCTTTAAGTAGAAACGTAAAGAAGAGGTGCAGTTATGTTTGGAGTGACCATTACGGAATTAATGAACAAGATGAATCTGACCAGCGTGACCCCGGAGATTGATACGGACAAGATTGTTCTGTCTCATCCGGATGTGAACCGTCCTGCCCTGCAGCTGGCGGGATTTTTCGATCATTTTGACAATGAACGGGTTCAGATCATCGGCTTTGTGGAGCAGGAGTACGTCAAGACCCTGACCAGGGAGCAGAAGATCCAGATCTATGAGAAGCTGCTTTCCAGCGAGATCCCTTGTCTGGTATACAGCCGCGGGCTGACCCCGGATGCGGATATACTGGATTTCTGCCGCCGTTACCAGGTGCCCTGCTTTACATCCGAGCAGACGACTTGTGGGCTGATGGCCAAGATCATACGCTGGCTTAACGAGCGGCTGGCTCCCAGCATCAGCATCCATGGGGTTCTTGTGGATGTATTCGGTGAGGGTGTCCTGATCATGGGCGAGAGCGGCATCGGCAAGAGCGAGGCAGCCCTGGAGCTGATCAAGCGGGGCCACCGCCTGGTGACCGATGATGTGGTAGTGATCCGCAAGATCAGCGACGAGAGCCTCATTGGGAGCGCGCCGGATATTACCAAGCATTTTATTGAGCTGCGCGGCATAGGGATTATTGATGTCAAATCTTTGTTTGGCGTTGAGAGTGTGAAGGATGTCCAGTCCATCGACATGGTGATCAAGCTGGAGGACTGGAATAAGGATAAGGAGTATGACCGCCTGGGTCTGGAGGACCAGTACACCGAATTTCTGGGGAATAAGGTGGTCTGCCACAATATTCCTATCCGTCCGGGCCGGAACCTGGCTATCATTGTGGAGTCGGCCGCAGTCAACTACCGCCAGAAAAAGATGGGCTACAACGCAGCCAAGGAGCTGTACAACCGTGTCCAGGCGAACCTGGGCAATTCCGAGCTCTGACGCTGCGTGATGCTGCGGCAGTGTCTGCCTGCCGGTGCATATTGTGTGATGCCGTGAGAGCATCAGACGGCCGGTGCATGCAGCAGGAGGAGCTGCCGGTGATACTGTGAAAAACCGTGCGGGAACCATATCTTATAAGGTCAGGGGGGCTTAGCATATGTTTTTGGAGAAGCTGGAGACAATTCTGCCAGAGGAAAGACTCCGTGAGAAGGAGCTCATGGATACCCACACCACATTCCGGACCGGAGGGCCTGCGGACTATTATGTGGAACCTGAGAACCGGGAGCAGCTTGCCGCCGTGCTGGCTCTCTGCCGGGAACAGGGCGTGCCCTTCTATATCCTTGGAAATGGAAGCAATCTCCTGGTGGGGGATAAGGGCTACCGGGGGGTGATGGTCTCCATGGGACGGGCCTGGTCCCGGATCCTTGTGGAAGGATGTTACATCCGGGCCGGGGCAGGCGCGGTCCTTTCGGCGGTGGCCAGAGAGGCCCAGAAGAATGGCCTGACCGGGCTGGAATTCGCCGCAGGGATACCAGGAACCGTCGGAGGGGCTGTGGTGATGAATGCGGGGGCTTACGGCTCCGAGATGTCCGGGGTCCTGACCCGGGTCACGGTGCTGGCACCGGACGGGCAGTTCCTTGTCCTTGGGGCTGGAGAGCTGGAGCTGGGCTACAGAAGAAGCTGCATTCCGGAACGGGAGTATGTGGTTCTGGATGCAGAGTTTAAGCTGGTGCCTGGAGATCCGGAGCGGATCCAGGCTTATATGAATGAGCTTTCAATGAAGCGCCGGTCCAGACAGCCTCTGGAGTATCCAAGCGCCGGCAGCACCTTCAAGCGTCCGGAGGGGTATTTCGCCGGGAAGCTGATTCAGGATGCCGGTCTGGGGGGATTTGCCGTAGGGGGCGCCCAGGTCTCAGAAAAGCATTGCGGCTTTGTGATCAACAGAGGCGGAGCACTGGCATCCGATATTATGGAACTGTGCCGGATCATCCAGACCAGAGTAAGGGATCAGTATGGTGTGGAGCTTGAGATGGAAGTGAAGGTTTTAGGAGATTTTTAAGGGGCTTTTTCAGAATTTTTTGACAACTGGAATACGGGATTTTTGGAGGATAAAACGTGAAGCTGGTGATTGTGACCGGGATGTCCGGAGCAGGAAAAACGATCGCATTGAAGATGCTGGAGGATCTGGGTTTTTATTGTGTTGACAACATGCCGATTCCTTTGATGGAGCCCTTTACCCAGCTGGCTATGGAGAAGCCTTCTGCCCATGAGCGGATGGCGCTGGGGATTGATATCCGCAGCGGGGAGGAGCTTCCCCGGCTGCAGCATGTGCTGGAAGAATGGAAGGAAGACGGAATGTCCTGCCAGATCTTGTTTCTGGATGCCGGTGATGAGACTCTGGTGAAACGCTACAAGGAGACACGGCGTTCCCACCCCCTGGCGGGCAAGGGACGGGTGGATACCGGGATCCGTCTGGAACGGGAAAGGCTGGCGTTTCTGAAACAGAAGGCGGATTTTATCATTGATACCAGCCAGCTTCTTACCAGGGAACTGCGGCAGGAGCTGGAAAAGATCTTCCAGGAGGATCAGAAGTACCAGAATCTGTTCATCACAGTCCTGTCCTTCGGATTCAAATACGGGATTCCGGCAGATGCGGATCTGGTATTTGATGTGCGGTTCCTGCCCAATCCCTACTATGTGGAGCAGCTGCGCCACCATACAGGGGAGGAGCCCCAGGTTCAGGCATATGTCCACCAGGGCGGGACAGCCAGGGAGTTTATCAACAAGCTGTCGGACATGCTGGAATTTCTGATTCCCAATTATATTCTGGAGGGGAAGAACCAGCTGGTAGTGGCTGTGGGCTGTACCGGCGGCAAGCACCGGTCCGTGACCGTAGCCAGGGAGCTGTACCAGTATCTGGAGCGTCATGAGGAATTTGGTCTGAAGATCGAACACAGGGATATCCATAAGGACCGGGTCCGGTCCGGAGGATAATGACCGGCAGATGCCAGGATGCCTTCTGGCAAATGGGGAAACTCAGGCAGGATACCCCCTGGATTTGTTGGAATAATCAGCCGGGAAGAGGTCGGGGAGCATGTCATTTTCATCCAGTGTAAAAGAAGAATTGTCCCGGCAGCTTACAGCTGCCAGACACTGCCAGATCGCTGAGATCGCCGCCATCATCAGCTTGTGCGGACGGATCCAGATCTCGGAGATGGATCATTATAAACTGAAAATCCACACCGAAAACGTTGCAGTTGCAAGAAAGTACTTTACATTATTGAAAAAAACATTTAATATAAGAATTGATGTCTCGATCCGTCAGGGTATGGGGAGTCACCAGAATCACAGCTATGCGGTGGGTGTCAGCCGCCATGAGGATGCAGTCCGGGTCCTTAAGGCTGCCAAGCTGATGACGCCGGATGGGGAGATACAGGAGAATCTGTCCCTGACGCAGAATGTAGTCATCCAGCAGAGCTGCTGCAGGCGCGCATTTATCAGAGGTGCCTTCCTGGCGGCAGGTTCTATCAGTGATCCTGAAAGGTTCTATCATTTTGAAATCGCATGTGTGGCACAGGCCAAGGCGATACAGCTTAAGGAGCTGATCCTTTCCTTTGGTCTGGACGCGCGGATCGTACAGCGTAAGAAGTACTTCGTGGTCTATATCAAGGAAGGAAGCCAGATCGTGGATGCCCTGAATGTGATGGAAGCACCCTTGTCGCTGATGGAGCTGGAGAATATCCGGATATTGAAAGAAATGCGCGGCAGTGTGAACCGTAAGGTGAACTGCGAGACCGCCAACATCAACAAGACAGTGTCGGCGGCAGTGAAACAGATTGAGGATATCACTTATATTCGGGACAGGGTTGGATTTGGCGGACTGCCGGAGAATCTTCAGGAGATAGCCAGACTTCGTCTGGAAAGGCCGGAGGCCACGCTTAAGGAGCTCGGGGAAGCTCTTGATCCGCCAGTAGGTAAATCCGGTGTGAACCACCGGTTGAGGAAACTTGGCGATATCGCAGAAAGACTACGGGACGACAGTCCGCAGTCACGGACGTAGCATCGCGTCCGCAGCAATGAGGAGGATAATTATGTTGAAGAAGACAGTCACGATTGGACTTGTATCTGGTCTTGAGGCAAGGCCGGTAGCTATGCTGGTACAGATTGCCAGTCAGTATGAAAGTATGATTTATGTGGAGACCCAGAATGCACGCGTCAATGCGAAGAGCATTATGGGGATGATGACCCTTGGCATGGGTGCAGGTGAGGAGATCACGGTTTCTGCTGATGGTGCAGACGAGGCAGTGGCTATGAGTGAAATCGAGAAATATCTGAGAGGCTGACTTATATCTTGTTGACATAATAGATTCTGGGCAGGTACCTGGCGGTGCCTGCCTCTTTTATAAAGGATAACAGTTCAGACGGGCAGCAGCTTATGTAAGAAACAGTGTTGCAAACGTGTTCTTGTTTGCATAAGCAGTTTCTTACATAAGCTGATATCGGGCGGCCGCCCGAGGCTTCCTGTCCCCGGCGCATTTCGGGGGGCAGGAAGATGCCCGTCGTGGCGCAGGAAAATATGATAAGGGGGAAACACAGTGGCATTTACACATTTGCATGTCCATACGGAATACAGTCTTCTGGACGGTTCCTGCAAGATCAGGGAGCTGGTGGCCCGGGCAAAGGAGCTTGGTATGGACAGTATGGCTATCACAGACCATGGAGTCATGTACGGGGTCATCGACTTCTACCGGGCGGCCAGAGAGGTGGGAGTAAAGCCGATCATCGGCTGTGAGGTGTATGTGGCTCCGGGCTCCCGGTTCGACCGGGAGACGGTCAGCGGGGAGGACCGGTATTACCATCTTGTACTGCTGGCGGAGAACGACCAGGGCTATCACAATCTGATGAAGATCGTGTCCAAGGGCTTTGTGGACGGATTTTACTACAAGCCGCGGGTGGATTATGAGGTGCTGGAGACCTACCATGAGGGGCTCATCTGCCTCAGCGCCTGTCTGGCCGGCGAGGTGCCCCGGTACTTAGAGCGGGGGATGTACGAGGAGGCGAAGAAGGCAGCCGGAAAATACAGGGATATTTTCGGTGACGGAAACTTTTTCCTGGAGCTGCAGGATCACGGGATACCGGCCCAGAAGACGGTGAACCAGGGGCTGATACGCATGAGCCGGGAAATGGGGATCTCTCTGGTGGCAACCAATGATATCCATTATACCTTTGCAGAGGATGAGGTGCCCCATGATATCCTCTTATGCATTCAGACCGGGAAGAAGGTGTCTGACGAAAACCGGATGCGCTATGAGGGAGGCCAGTACTACTGCAAGTCCCAGGAGCAGATGGCAGAGCTTTTCCCCTATGCACCCGAGGCCCTGGAGAATACCCACAGGATCGCGGGGCGGTGCAATGTGGA
>CAJTOW010000007.1:21875-66609 GCA_910577655.1 uncultured Lachnospiraceae bacterium
CGAGTTCGGGGTCACGAAGCTGCCCAGGTTCGACGTGCCGGAGGGGTATGACTCCTGGGGGTATCTAACCAGGCTGTGCCAGGAGGGCCTGGAGCGCAGGTACCCGGAGGCGGATGACACCTTAAAGGAACGGCTGGAGTATGAGCTGGGGGTTATCCGCAACATGGGCTATGTGGATTATTTCCTGATCGTGTGGGATTTCATCCATTTTGCCAGATCCCATGATATTATGGTGGGACCCGGACGGGGATCCGCGGCGGGAAGTATCGTGGCCTATTGTCTGGAGATCACGGACATTGATCCGATTCGCTATAGTCTGCTGTTTGAGCGTTTTCTGAATCCGGAGAGGGTATCCATGCCGGATATTGATATTGATTTCTGTTTTGAACGCAGGCAGGAGGTCATAGACTATGTGGTGGAGAAGTACGGTAAGGAACAGGTAGTCCAGATCGTGACCTTCGGTACCCTGGCCGCCAAGGGTGTGGTCCGGGATGTGGGGCGGGTGCTGGACATGCCTTATGCCCGCTGTGATGCCATTGCCAAGATGATCCCCAATGATCTGGGTATGACCCTGGACAAGGCATTAAAGGCAAGGGCAGACCTGCGTCAGGCCTATCAGGAGGATGGGGAGGTTAAATATCTGATCGATATGGCAAAGCGTCTGGAGGGACTGCCCCGCCATACATCCATGCACGCGGCAGGTGTAGTTATAGGCCAGAGGGCCATGGATGAATTCGTACCCCTTTCCCGTGCCCAGGACGGGACCATCACCACCCAGTTTACTATGACGACTCTGGAGGAACTGGGACTTCTGAAAATGGATTTTCTGGGTCTCAGGACCCTGACTGTGATCCAGAACGCGGTCAAGGAGGTGGAGCGCAGTCATGGCCTCCATCTGGATATGTCCTCCATTGACTACAATGATCCGGAGGTGCTGGCTTCTATCGGCACAGGCAAGTGTGACGGGATCTTCCAGCTGGAAAGTTCCGGGATGAAGAGCTTCATGAAGGAGCTTAAGCCCCGGAACCTGGAAGATATCATCGCCGGGATATCCCTGTACCGTCCGGGCCCCATGGATTTCATCCCCAAATATTTAAAGGGGAAAAACGACCAGAGCCAGATTACTTACGACTGTCCCCAGCTGGAGCCGATCTTAAGCCCCACCTACGGCTGCATCGTATACCAGGAGCAGGTGATGCAGATTGTGCGGGATCTGGCCGGCTACACCATGGGCCGCAGCGACCTGGTACGCCGTGCCATGTCCAAGAAAAAGACCTCTGTCATGGAGAAGGAGCGCCAGAATTTTGTCTACGGCAATCTGGCAGAACAGGTTACCGGCTGTGTGAACAATGGGATCCCGGAGAAGGTGGCCAACCAGATATATGACGAGATGATTGATTTTGCCAAGTATGCATTCAACAAGTCCCACGCGGCCTGCTATGCGGTGGTGGCCATGGAGACGGCATTTCTGAAGTATTATTATCCAAAGGAATTCATGGCAGCTCTGATGACCTCTGTCATAGACAACAATGCCAAGGTTTCCGAGTATATCCTTTCCTGCCGCCAGATGGGGATCCAGATCCTGCCCCCGGATATCAACGAAGGCCAGAGCGGTTTTTCCGTGTCCGGGGACTCCATCCGGTATGGTCTGTGTGCCATTAAGAGTGTGGGGAGAAATGTGGTGGACGCCATCATCAAAGACCGGGAATCCAATGGTCTCTACACTTCCCTGGAGGACTTTGTGGACCGTATGGGCAGCAAGGAGGTCAACCGCAGGACTGTGGAGAATTTCATCAAGTCCGGGGCCCTGGACAGCATGCCGGGTAACCGCAGACAGAAGGTCATGGTAGCTCCGGAGATTCTTGACAGGAAGATCCGAGACAAGAAGAATGCCCTGGAGGGCCAGATGACCTTGTTTGATTTTGCGGGGGAGGATGACCGGAAGCAGTATCAGATCACCATGCCGGACGTGCCGGAGTATCCCAGGGAGGAGCTTTTAGCCTTTGAAAAGGAGCTGCTGGGGGTATATGTCAGCGGCCATCCCCTGGAGGAGTATCTGGAGACCTGGAAAAGCAGTATTACCGCGAAGACCTCGGATTTTCTTGTGGATGAAGAGAGCGGGGAGGCTATTGTGAAGGACAATGACCGGGTTACTATCGGCGGTATGATCGCCGGAAAGGTCATCAAGACTACACGGACCGGGAAAATGATGGCTTTTGTCACCATAGAGGATATGGTGGGGGCGGTGGAGGTGTTGTTCTTCCCCAGGGACTTTGAGCTGTGCCGCAATGAACTGGTGGACGAAGCCAGGGTATTCGTCCGGGGCCGTGTGTCCCTGGGGGAGGAACCGGTGGGGAAGCTGATCTGCGAGCAGCTGGTTCCCTTTGACCAGGTACCCAGGGATCTGTGGCTTAAATTCCCGGACAAGAAAGCCTACGATGAGAAGCAGAATAAGGTCATGGAGGTCCTGCATGAAGCAGAGGGCAATGACACGGTGATCATTTATCTGGAGAAGGAGCGGGCCAAGAAGGTTCTTCCGGCTAACTGGCGGGTATCGGCCCGGGGGCCGGTTCTGGACAGGCTCTATGAGCTTCTTGGTGAAAAAAATGTCAAAGCCGTGGAAAAGGGATTGAAAAGATGAAAAAAATGCTATAGAATAGGTAAGACGATGTGGGGCTGTATGGGAATCTGCGATTGTCTGCCAGTGCCCGGTCACGGGCATGGACATTGCTGGCAAAAGGTTCCCTGGGGCGTGTACAGTGCAGCAGTTCCTCTTGTACGAACTGTTACCATGTGACAGTCTGCCGCCGGAAAATCAGCCACAAAGGCAGGTTCGGGGAGACTCCGGGAGTACATCATATAAATTTAGGAGGAGACAACGATGGCAAAGCAAGTGAAGACGATAGGTGTTCTGACAAGTGGCGGAGACGCGCCAGGTATGAATGCGGCAATCCGCGCGGTAGTACGTACAGCGATTCAGAAAGGACTAAACGTTAAGGGAATTATGCGTGGCTACGCAGGACTTCTTCAGGAAGAGATCATTGATATGAATTCCAGAAGCGTGTCGGATATCATTCACCGGGGCGGTACGATCTTGTACACGGCCAGAAGTATGGAGTTTGTGACACCGGAGGGCCAGAAGAAGGGGGCGGAGATCTGCAGCAAGCATGGCATCAACGGTCTGATAGTCATCGGCGGTGACGGTTCCTTCAGGGGTGCAGGCAAGCTGGCAGCCCTGGGGATCAATACCATCGGTGTGCCCGGTACCATTGATCTGGATATTGCATGCACGGATTATTCCATCGGGTTTGATACGGCAGTGAATACGGCTATGGAGGCCATTGATAAGGTACGCGATACTTCCACCTCCCATGAGCGGTGCAGCATCATCGAAGTTATGGGGCGGAATGCCGGTTACATCGCTTTGTGGTGTGGCATTGCCAACGGAGCGGAGGATATCCTGCTTCCGGAGCGCTATGACGGGGATGAGCAGCAGCTGATCAACCGGATCATTGACAACCGGAAACGGGGCAAGAAGCACAATATCATCATCAATGCCGAGGGCATTGGACATTCCACCTCTATGGCCAGACGGATCGAGGCCGCCACCGGTGTGGAGACCCGTGCAACCATCCTGGGTTACATGCAGCGTGGCGGTATGCCTACCTGCAAGGACCGTGTCTACGCATCTATCATGGGTGCCAAGGCCGCGGAGCTTCTCTATGAGGGCAAGAGCAACCGGATCGTAGCTTACAAGAACGGGGAATATGTGGACTTTGACATCCAGGAAGCCCTGCAGATGAAGAAGGATATTCCGGAGGACCAGTTCGAGATCAGCAAGATGCTTTCCAGATAAATGGATGCAGACAAATGGATACAGGCAAAGGGCTACTGGCGTCTGGTTTGTATCCTGGGACATACAAGATACGCCCGGCAGCCGTGAGCGGATAGCCGGGCGTATTTGCGGCAGATAGTTTGCATAAGGGAAGGATTTATATAGAAGATCGGGGAAATGGAATATGGTGCTGTGTGGTTCTAACAGCTATGATAAGAAATATTATTTTAATGAAGCCTTTGACCGTCTTCCGGAGGCAGTAAAGAAGGAGCTTCAGGTGATGTGTGTCTGGTTCACGGAGGAATGTGGCGGGATCCTGACCATGGAATTTGAAGAGGACGGGACACTGGAATTCAGGTATACGGTATCTGAGTACGATGGATTTTCAGATGAGATCGGCGCTGATCTTAAGATCAAGCAGTACCGGCAGGAGCGGCGAGAGCTGCTGGCAGGGCTGGAGCTGTATTATGCGGCTTTGAGAGAGGGCGGTGCTGCTCTGCATCAACGTAACAGTTCAGACAATCATTGAACCGTTACGCATCAACAATATTTTTACCTGGAACGGGTATACAGGCGGGAGTAATAAAGGATGAAACTTCGTATAGGACATCTGGAGCTTGAGAACAACGTGATCCTGGCACCTATGGCGGGTGTGACAGATATGCCATTCCGCCTGCTCTGCAAGGAGCAGGGCTGCGGTCTCCTCTGCACGGAGATGGTCAGTGCCAAGGCTATCCTTTACAAGAACCGGAATACCAGGGAGCTTCTGGCCATCCGTCAGGAGGAGCGGCCGGTGGCTGTCCAGCTCTTCGGCTCGGATCCGGAGATCATCAGCAACATGGCCTGCCAGATCCAGGATGATTTCGACTTGATTGACATCAATATGGGTTGTCCAGTGCCCAAGGTAGTGGGAAACGGAGAGGGCTCCGCGCTGATGCGCCAGCCCCGGCAGGTGGAGGCCATTCTCTCCGCTCTGGTAAAGAATGTGAAAAAGCCGGTGACCGTAAAATTCCGCAAGGGCTTTGACGAATCAAGCGTCAATGCGGTGGAGATCGCCAGGATAGCGGAAAGCTGCGGAGTGGCGGCAGTGGCGGTCCATGGGCGGACGCGGGAACAGTTCTACTCCGGTCAGGCTGACTGGGATATCATCCGCCAGGTGAAGGAAGCGGTGAAGATACCGGTCATTGGCAACGGGGATATCTTCACCCCCCAGGACGCGAAGCGCATGGTGGAGGAGACCGGCTGTGACGGAGTGATGGTGGCCAGAGGGGCCAGGGGGAATCCCTGGCTGCTTTGCAGGACCGCGCATTATCTGGATACAGGAACACTGCTTCCGGAACCGGATGTACAGGAGGTATGCCGGATGCTCATGCGTCATGCCAGACTGCAGACAGAGCTTAAGGGGGAGAATCTGGGCATGAAGGAGATGCGCAAGCATATCGCCTGGTACACAGCAGGACTTCCTCATTCCGCCGCCCTGCGCCGGGAGAGCAACCAGGTGGAGAGTCTGGAGGGGCTGGAGCTGTTATTGGAGCAGCACTTGTTACAGTGTGGTGTAACACTGTAACAGTTCAGATAGGTCTGCGCATTAGTATACAGCGAACTTATGACATGATACCTGCTTTTTACAACGAAATTTTTTGTGAAATCAGCAGTAATTATAGCCGAATACCGTAGTTTCACATAGACTGATTTCGGAATGTGCGCTGTAGCTGCGCTGACCGTACGAAAACGTAGTGGTCAGAGGGGATCTGCTCCATCGCGCAGCGATTTTCATGGGCGGATGTCGCAACAGTCCAGGGGTCTTTGGACTGTTATACGGTGTCAGCCCGATGTCATATCAGACAAGAACATATGTTCTTGACAACTCCATAAGTTTGGGATATAATACTTTGCACACAAAGAGAAAGGGCCTGGAGGATTCCGGGCCCTCCGTAGCGGGAAAGGGTTACTATTTGCTTTGCTGACCAGCCAGTGAATGGTAAGGAAGAGAGCCAGCATGGTGTAACCATACTGGTATTTTGAGCGTTATGGGCATTTATTCAGGTCTCTGGATGGATGTTTCATCTGGTTCATAGTTTCTCTTATATGGTCTGTACTGTTACCGTTATGGATTTGTTTTATGGGGAAGAATAGCAGCTGTCTGGATATCCGGGCCGCTGCGAAAATAGCCCATCGTCCAGATGGGGAAAAAGGAAGGGAATAAGCAACATGGCAGAAAAGAAAAACATTTTAACCTACGCAGGGCTGAAACAGTATGAGGATGAGCTCCAGGATCTTAAGGTGAACCGCAGAAGGGAGATCGCCCAGAAGATCAAGGAAGCAAGGGAGCAGGGAGATTTGTCCGAGAATGCCGAGTACGATGCAGCGAAAGATGAGCAGCGGGATATTGAACTGCGGATCGAGGAGCTGGAGAAGCTTCTGAAGAATGCGGAAGTCATCGATGAGGATGAGATTGACCTGGATAAGATCAATATTGGATGTAAGGTTAAGGTGTATGATGTAGAGTTTGACGAGGAGATGGAATTCCGCCTGGTTGGCTCTACTGAGGCCAACAGCCTCCAGAACAAGATTTCCAATGAGTCTCCGGTAGGTCAGGCCCTGATCGGCAGATGTGTCGGTGATGTAGTGGAGGTGGAGACCCAGGCCGGTATGATCCAGTACAAGGTTCTGGAGATTCAGAGAGTATCATAGGATGGATTTTAGTAACAGTTCAGGGGTGTCTGGACTGTTACGGTTTTATTCTATAGTAATGTCCGTGTGGTAGAATAAAAAGTCTTTCAGGCAGGATTCTATTTTTTACTGTTCATGGGAAGCATCTTCTTATCTGGCTACGCCAGACAAGAAGTGCCAGACAAGAAGTATCGGGCATCCGCCCGATGTGGAAAACTGGATAAAAACAGTCTTACAAGCGAGCTTGTCGTCTGTTTTTGCCCTGCTTTCCCCGCCCCGTGAACTGTAACTTCTATTTTAAGAACAAAGGAGCAGGAAGATGGAAAATCAGCAGAATCAGAAGAAGCAGAACCAGGAGCCGGATTTGAACCAGCTCTTGAAGGTCCGCCGTGAGAAGCTGGCTGAGCTTCAGCAGGCTGGCAGCGATCCGTTCCAGATCACGAAATACGATGTGACGGTACACAGTATGGATGTGAAGGAACATTACAGCGAGTGGGAGGGCAAAGAGGTCTCCATCGCGGGACGTATGATGTCTAAGCGTGTCATGGGCAAGGCATCCTTTTGCAACATCCAGGATTTAAAGGGCAACATCCAGTGCTATGTGGCAAGGGATGACCTGGGCGAGGATGCATACAAGGGCTTCAAGAAGATGGATATCGGAGATATAGTCGGTATCCAGGGGATCGTGTTCACCACTAAGATGGGTGAGATCTCCGTCCACGCCAAATCCATGGTCCTGCTTTCCAAGAGTCTGCAGATCCTTCCTGAGAAATACCACGGTCTGACCAACACCGATATGCGTTACCGTCAGCGCTATGTGGATCTGATCATGAATCCGGAGGTGAAGGATACCTTCATCAAGCGTTCCCAGATTATCAAGGAGATTCGCAATTTCCTGGACGGGAGAGGCTTTATGGAGGTAGAGACTCCCATGCTGGTATCCAATGCCGGCGGTGCGGCTGCCAGACCTTTCGAGACTCACTACAACGCACTGGACGAGGATGTAAAGCTCCGTATATCCCTGGAGCTGTATCTGAAGCGGCTGATTGTAGGCGGTCTGGAGCGTGTGTATGAGATCGGCCGGGTGTTCCGCAACGAAGGAGTGGACACCCGTCATAACCCGGAGTTCACCCTGATGGAGCTTTACCAGGCTTATACCGATTACGAAGGCATGATGGAGCTGACCGAGAGCATGTTCCGCTATCTGGCGGAGAAGGTCTGCGGCAGCGCGGTCATCAGCTACAACGGTGTGGTCATTGATATGGCGAAGCCATTTGAGCGGATCACCATGATCGATGCAGTGAAGAAGTATGCAGGGGTGGATTTTGCCCAGGTGAAGTCGGATGAAGAGGCCAAAGCCCTGGCTAAGGAGCATCATGTGGAGTTTGAGGAGCGTCACAAGAAGGGGGATATCATCAGTCTCTTCTTTGAGGAGTTCTGTGAGGAGCACATGATCCAGCCTACCTTTGTTATGGACCATCCCATTGAGATATCGCCTCTGACCAAGAAAAAGCCTTCCAACCCGGAGTTGGTGGAGCGGTTCGAGCTGTTCATCTATGGCCGGGAGATGTGCAATGCCTACTCGGAGCTTAACGACCCCATTGACCAGAGGGCGCGTTTTGCCGCCCAGGAGGAGGCCTTTGCCGCCGGGGACGAGGAGGCAAACCACACGGACGAAGATTTCCTCAATGCCCTGGAGATTGGCATGCCGCCTACAGGGGGAATCGGGTATGGAATTGACCGGCTGGTGATGCTGCTTACGGATTCACAGGCGATCAGGGATGTTTTGTTGTTCCCGACAATGAAGTCACTGGAAAAATAAAAGCTTGTATTTATGCGGGTTTGCAGCACTTTTCAAGCTGAAAAATTTCTGGTTTGACACCAATTTGACACCAGATTTTTCAAGGGCCTCCGGTCAGTGTCTTTATTCGCTGGGAACAACGGCCAGACCGCCATGTCTGTGACGTGGAGGGATAGCCCTTTGAGGTATGGCTGTCCAGCGGATGCCGCAGGGCCTCTGACTGCTGTGGGAATAGGCCATATGAAAGTGTTTGTATAGGCATTTTACTCTGACGCGTGATGTACCATGTGAAAAACCAGGCCGGAGATATAAGAGATAAACTTGATAAGGCTGCTGTATGGATGAAACGGTTGTTCATGCAGCAGCCTTTTCTGTGTTTTGGTGGAGTCAATCAGGACTGTCAAAAAACTTTTATTGAATTCCATACAGTGATTGCAGAAAGGTGCATGGTGCAGACTGGCCAGTGAAAGGGCAGGAAGAAATCTGGCGGCAACAGAATGGTGATATCCGGGCTGCCGCATTTTTGGGAGCAGGTTTCCTTGTGGGAAAAACAGAGAATTTCAAAAATAATGGATAAGGCAGAGGCAGGAATGTCTCTGCTTTTTGAATGTCCAAATAAAGGAGAAAGGAGAAAAAAAGATGAGAACTGTATCCGTGATTAATTTTAAGGGAGGTGTGGCCAAGACCATTTCCAGTGTAAACATGGCCTATATCCTGGCAGCGGTCCATGGCCAGAGGGTCCTGCTGGTGGACAACGACAAGCAGGGAAATGCCAGCAAAATCCTGAGACGCCACAGCTATGGGAAACCGGGCGTGGCAGAGATCCTGACGGAGCGGAATGCGGACCTGGCGGGGATCATCCAGCATACAGACTATGAGGGGCTGGATATCGTGACAGCCAACATGAACCTGCTGTCCGCATGCCTGGCCGTACTGCTGGACCAGAAGCGGCCCCAGCAGACCCGGTTCCGGAAGGCCCTGGACCAGGTGGGGGACCGGTACAGCTTCTGTATCATTGACAATGCCCCGGATATCAGTATCTCCACAGTCAATGCGCTGGCAGCCTCTGACGACGTGCTGGTGCCGGTCACCATCGACGAGTTTGCCCTGGACGGGCTGGCAGAGTTAAAGGAGCAGATCGACAATACCCGTGAGGAGCTGAACCCGGCCCTGCGCTTCTGCGGCTGTTTCATAACCCGGTACGACCGGCTCAATGAGGCGGACCGGCAGGGAAGGGAGTACCTGGCGGCCCAGGGGGAATACCCGCTGTTCCATACCTGTATCCGCCGGACAGTGAAAATGAAACAGAGCACCTTTGCAAGGGAACCCATCCTTCTGTATTCCAGCCGCTGCGGGGCCTCCCGCGATTATAAGGACCTGGTGGAGGAATACCTTGGAATGTGTCCAAACCGGACACAGAAAGGAGAAGACGGAAAATGACAAAAGCAAAGAAATTCAGTCTCACGGAACTGTTAAACCAGCGCTCCATGGAACAGCTGGAGGATGCATCCGGGGAACAGACACCGCAGGCGGAGGAGATCGTAATGGTGGATGTCCATGACCTGGAGCCGTCCAGGGAGAACTTTTACCAGGTGGATGACAGCCTGAAACGGTCGGTGGAGCTGGTGGGCATCCTGCAGCCGCTGCTGGTGGAGCGGCCCCGGAATGGAAAGTACCGGGTGATTGCGGGACACCGGAGGCGCCTGGCCGTGCTGGCACTGGTGGAGGAGGGAAAGGAGGAACGGCGCTATGTCCCGTGTGTGTTTAAGAAAGAGGATGTGAAGGACCGTCTGGCCCTCATCATGGCAAACCGCTTCCGGGACAAGACAGACTGGGAAAAGATGATGGAGGCCATTGAGGCAGAGGGTCTGGCAAAGGAGCTGAAAAAGGACTGCCGGCTGGGAGGAAGGACCAGGGAGGTGCTTGCGGAGATCATGGGAATGTCGGAAGCCCAGCTGGGCAGGTACAGGGCCATTTACAACAACCTTGACAGGGAGCTGATGGAGGAATTTAAGAATGGCACCATCGGCTTTTCTGCGGTGTCGGAACTGTGCGGCATGCCCGGGGAATACCAGGAGCGGGCAAAGGCGCAGATCAGGGAGAAGGGGACCCTCCAGCTGCAGGATATCAGGGAAATGAAAAAGGAGAGGACAGCTTTCAGGAAAGGAACGGAGGAAACGGGAAAGAAAAAAGAGGACCTTTCACCAGGGGTACCGGAAAAGAGAGAAAGGATTTCCCTGCCGGACACAGCAGGACAGAAAGATCCGGAACAGAAGGACAGGGAAAAATCCGGGAGTCCGGACCCTGCATACGGAAAGAGGGAAAACGGGGCCCGGAGCCTGGGGGCCATGACAGCCGGGGAACTGTTCAGCAGGATATGCGGGAGACTGAAAACAAAAGGAAGGATGCCGGATATCCTGGATTACGGACTGGCAGCCAGGGATACACTCCCGGTCACAACCGCTGAATTTGGCCTGAAAAGCAGTCTTGACTATGGTGGGAATGAAGGAATCTACCTGGATCTCTGGGTGGAACTCCCCACGGATGGAGGAAAAGAAACCGGGAGGCTGGGGACTTTCAAAACACTGCATGAGGGGGAAGAAGCCATGCATACCATGGCTGCCCTTCTGGCCGACTTTATCATTGAAAAATATGCTTATGTCAGGGAGAACCGGGACAGGTTCTCCCCCGGTGCATGCCATGGGATGCACAAGGAAGCACCGGCGGCACGTCCCCTGCACAGGCAGGAAGAAAAAGGAACCCGGTAAGCCGGGCCGGCTGTACAAGTAAATTTACGAGGAGGATTATCATGAAAGACAGGAAGAATAAAGAGGAGACCTTTCCGGAAATCAGAGTGTACGGGGAAGAAACCGATGAGCTGGTCCGGTCTGTGGTCCAGGAACGGGCAGGATACTTTATGAACGGCAGACTGAAAAAGGGCCAGAAGCTGCTGGCAGAATACCGGAGGGCAGCGGAAGCCGTGCGGAAGGAGGAGCTGAGAAGACATGAGGAGTGGCTGGGGCAGCTGGAGAAGGCAGCCCCCCAGCTGGCAGATGTTTATAAGGAATACGCCGACTGGCAGGTAAGCGAAGGAAGCATAGAGCTGGAAGGAATCTATCTGCTGGGGGTGCATGACGGGATCAGTCTGGTGAAGGGGATCAGAAAACTGTAGCGGGGAACACATCCGCAGGAGCGGATGCGGCTTTTCCCTGGAAAAGAAGAAAGCAGGAGGATCATGCTGTGGGAAAAATGAAGAAACGGGCAGCCGGAATTCTGGCATCTGTGCTGGAGATCCTGTGGCGGGGATACGGAAGGGATAACCGGGTAAAGGGAAAACGTGATTATGTCAGGCTGTACCGGCAGAAGTGGAAACGGTGCCTGGCAGAGGAACACGGGGATACGGAAGCGGCGGACGAGAACTTTGAAGACAGCGTAAATGCAGGGGAAGTAGCCGGATACTATATTGCCGTATACGGGGATGATGCGCTGGCATGCTGGAAGAGCAATACACAGTACAAGATGCTCTCGGAGCAGGACCGGGAAGTGGACAGAATCCTGGGGGATTTATACAGGCAGGACCGTGGAAAGAACGGGAGACCGGCCTGAAAACTCCTGTTGAATCTCCCGGCATTTTTCGGTATAATAGGATTATAAGGAGTCCGTGGCAGATGACAGACAGGAACATCAAAAGCATGGAGGGGCGGAATGGGCGCAAAAGATGTTAAAGACACAGAAAGCACAGAAGACACGAAGGATACGGATACTGCCATAACATACCAGAACAAGGATCTGGTTTCAAAACTGTTCGGGGACCGGATGAAAGGGAAATCCCTGTCCCTGCTGGGACTTGGAACCGATTTGAAAGTGAAGGACGTCAGACCGACGAATATACCCGTTGTCCAGGCAAGGGAGCTGAGAATGGACAATCTGTTTGAGCTGGAGGACGGAAGCGTGGCAGTCCTGGATTACGAAAGCGAATACCGGAAATCCAATTTTATAAAGTATGGCCGTTATGTGATGGATGTGGCAGACCGGTACCTGAAAGAGGGAAAAGAGCCGGATATCCGTATGCTGGTACTGTATACAGCGGACATAGAAAAAGCGGAGACAGCCTTTGAGCGGACGGCGTGCAGCATACGGACAGAGGCCGCCTACCTGGTGGGTGTGCCTTCCGGGGAGTGGATGGAGGAAGCCAGAAGGAGTATCGCGGAAGGAACCATACCGGAAAAAGTGCTGATGCACCTGGTACTCCTGCCCCTGACCTATAAAGGGGAGGAGAGGAAACAGGAAGCGATCAGGGAATGCGTGGAGCTGGCAAGACAGATCCCGGACAAGGGGCAGGAGAGCTTCGTGCTGGCAGGGATACTGACCTTTACGGACAAGGTAATTAACAAAGAGACAAGACAGTATATCAAGGAGGTGCTGGGAATGACCCAGATTGGAAAAATGCTGATGGATGAGGGAAGGCAGGCCGGTATACGGGAAGGAAGGCAGGCCGGTATCCAGGAAGGAAGGCAGGAAGGCATACAGGAAGAAGCCAAAAAGAATGCCAGAAACATGCTGAAAAGAGGAACCCCACTGGAAGAGATCGCAGAGATTCTGGAACTTCCGGTTGAGACGGTCCAGTCATGGAACCTGGAGGCATGCACAGTGGTGTAGGGGCCACCCTGCTTTTCAGCACCGGGACAGCCGGAACAAAAGCCCCATGTATAATGTACCCTATAAGGTGGACACGGCAAGCTGAAGGGATTGCATGAAATGTTGATTACCGCTAGGGAAAATAATATATGATTGCTAGGTCTGAAATAACTAATGGAATCCCAAGTCGTAGACACTTCGAAAAAGGAAGATACCCCAAGAAATGGACAGATAGGAGTTTTGTTTGATTACCAGACTGTGTACAGATAGAAAAGGGGAAGGGACCTGGAAAGTAAACGCAAGAAAAAGGGAAGGAATCCCTCCAAATAGACAGAAGTTAAAGGTATGAGAACAATAAAGTGAACATTCGGGTATTTCTAAGCGCAAGGGCATCTGATACAATAAGTGACAGGATTGGAGAGGATGCAATGAAGGAATATACGGCAAAGGAAATGAAACTGCTGAAAGCAAATCCGTATACGTTTAAAGTAACAAAAAACAAACTCTATTTTACGGTTGAGTTTAAGGAAGCGTTTTGGACAGCCTATCAGGCAGGGATGGCACCAAGAAAGATACTTGAGGATCTGGGATATGATCTTGAGATGTTTGGCCAAAAGCAGATCGACAGCATCGTCCAGCGTATCAGGTACCAGGCCCAGGACAGATGCGGTTTCAGACAGGGGGAAAACCGGACGCGGCGTAAAAAAGATGATGTGTCCATACCGGAAGGGACATCCATAGAGTCGAAAGAAACCTTGACAAGAATATTGAATGGGGTGATTGACGGGAAAACAGGACAGTATAGCAGGGAGGTGCTGGGGAAGATTCCTTTTGAAGTGTCTGCTGATCCATTTTACTCTGAAAGCAATATGGCACATTTGCGCAGGGGTGCAGATGCCCCTGGTGCCGGAAAGGGAGCAGAACACGATATCATTGAGGCGGATGAATGAAAAGATCCATGATCCGGCCGGATTTAAAAGACAGAAGTCCCGTGGTTTTCCCACGGGACTTCCGGTTAATAACGGGAAAGACTACTCTGTTTTTTCAGGTATGCCTCCAGGGCGATCCTGGGGATCTTCCAGGTGCGTCCGATCCGGAAACTGCTGATCTGGCCAGTCCGCAGCAGTTCATAGGCACCGTTTCTCCCAATTCTTAATATTTCACAGAGATCTTCTATATCCAGCACATCCCGGTAGTGTTCCAGCATCATCTGGTCTCCTTTCTTCTGTTTTAATTAATAGTTATGGAAGAAGAAAAAGACCGGCAAAAGGGATGGAACGGTAAAAGGGGAGTTTAGGAATGCAGAACGGGGGTTATATCATTTTTTATAATTCATGATAACAATAAAGTAAAGATAAGGATAAAAATATGCACATGTTTCCTTACCTTGCTGGAGTGTGGTCCGTACAGGTTTTGGGTATAATACAGCAGATAAGGGACCATAATGGGGACAGTTATATGGTATATATATAATTATAAAGTACATTATGTTGTAATATGTTATAGCATATTATATATACTATAGCATGTATATTATACTATATATACTATAGCATATCATAATACATGAAAGTATCTTATAGCGTATAGTAAGATATTACTGATTTATATATTACCCTGTAATCCCTATATATAATTACTGGTCCTATATTTAATTCTGATAATACTGTAATACATAGTATTTATAATATACATATTAAATGGATATAAAGTATATAAAGTACATGAAACAGCATTTATGGTACTGATATATACTCTATATAATTACTGCCCGGATATTCGGAAACCATGGAAATGGTGACCGTGATCCGGCGGTGGAGCACCATAACAGAAACAGCCGCTGCCATGCGGCTCTTTTTTTAGGAGGAAACGCTTATGAGTGAAAAACGAAACAAAAGGATTTCGGTTCTGGTTACAGAAGGTGAGTATGGGGAAATCCACAGGAAGGCCCTGCAGGCCAATCTGTCAGCAGGCAGTTATATCCGCACAGTGGCATTAAGCGGGGAGCAGGTGGTGCTTGTGGATAAAAGCGGCATTATTGTTGGACATCTGGGGAGTATCTGTTCATCATTACAGGAGCTGAAACATAATAACCCGGGGATCTGTGATGGTCTGGGGAATGTTGAGAAGGAGGTAATGGAGTTATGGCACTTGTTAAGATGATCGGTGAAGACTATCCGGATAAGAAAGATTTACAGAATCTGGTCCATTATATGATCCAGCCGGACAAGGCAGTACATGGACTGGTGGGAGGTTTCAGTCTGCTGCCAACAGGGGAAGAAGCGATTATCCGGCAGATGGAGACAGTGAAGGAAGTCTGGCATAAAACAGAGGGAAGGCAGGCAAGGCATTTTGTGGTTTCCTTTGCCTGGGGGGAACGTATATCAGAGACCGAGGCATGGAGGCTGGCCTACTGGATTGCCCTCTATTATGCTGACCGCTACCAGATTGTATATGCGGTACATGAGGATACAGAAAATGTGCATATCCATTTTGTATTCAATCCGGTGAGTTTTGTTGACGGGCGGATCTATGCAGAAGGAAAAGATGACTTTTCCCGTCTGCAGGCCCATATATGGCTGGAGATGAATACAGGAGTCTGGAGGGAACGGGACAAGAAGCCCAGAAAGTTTATGGTGAATGGTAAATATTTTTTCTGACAGGAGCCTGTTAAAAGTGTGTCCAAACTGGACACAGATATGCAACTGCCCGGATATTGTTTCTGCACCCTGCTGTGAGGAATCCCGAAGCAGTCTGCCCCGCATAAACCAGACGGCCCTAAATCATAAAAACATAAAAACTTTTCTGTATTCGCATAGATAAATGCGGAGTTATGTGGTAAAATTAAAAGGAAGAGGTGCAGATATGATTAATGTTGTTATAGATGAATTTACTCCTTGTCTAAAAGATGTGCGGACAGGGGAACTTGTCCAGACAGAAATCCGTATAAAGAGAAAATCATTCCTTAAAAAATACAATAAAAAGAATGGATGGTATACAAACTGGGAGGCCCTTGCGGATGAAAATGAAATTTACGCTTTAGTAGTGGAGGGGCCTGTAGATATTCAGGGTTTAGTTGCTGTAGCCCGCAATGATGACATGCAGGCGCTGTACATTAGCTGGATGTGTGCCAGCCCTGACAATAATAAGCAGATTACCCGGAATGTAAGATATCTTGGTGTTGGAGGCCATCTGTTTGCGATCGCCGCTCATAAATCCGTAAGTTTTGGATATGACGGCTATATATATGGTTTCGCTGCCAATAAGGAACTGCTGGAACACTATGTAAAGACATTTCATGGAGAAGTAATCGCTATCCAGCATCCCTGCCAGTTTGCAATCGGTGAGCAGGCCGCAAGAGAGATCATGGAGGTGTATGATTATGAATGGACAGATGAGGAGATATAAAGAAAGTCTCGCAAAAATGTCCGATCCGGTCCTGTTAAGCCAATGTCCCAAAGTCAGGCTGGATCTGCGGGGGTTAATGCGGTACGCAAAGGAAAAGGGAGTTAAAGTGACAGATCTGACAGAAAAAGAGAAAGCAGTATTTATTAAAGACTAAAATCAATTCTGGTCATCCAGTGACGGTGGATGCAGGATAAAACCAGGCGGGGCTTAAACGAAATCCCGTTATCGGCTGTGATATGGCTGATAACGGGATTTTCTGTCGTTAGTCGTTTTTTCTTCTGTGCTGGCAACAGGACGGTCAAAATCACTTTGATACAGACTGGGCGGGAATCCATACTGTGGTACGCTGAAAGCATGGGATCTGGCAGGGATTTATGGTTATGATGTTTTTTATAACCGGACCAGTTATGAAATCGCTTACCGTATTTATGAAGAAGCTGATAAAATTGTTGTTGTTATTATGGCAGGAACAAGGGAAAATTTTTATAATGAATTGAAACGGTATTTAGATTAGAAATATTTTCTGTCCGGCACCGGAGCCAGTCACCCTGATCTGGCGCCGGTGCTTTTTTGTGGGAGTCTGCCAGTCCTGCCAGACAAGGATTACCGGGCCCGAAAATCAGGCGGGGCATAAAATCCCCGCCCAGTCTCCGCAGGTTTCCCGTCCCTTTCCGGACAGCCGCAGTCAGATGTATAATAGAGTTATGGATTCACTGCTATAGGTTATCTGTCCGGTTCTGTTCCGTATCTTCCAGATACCGGATAAAAGCCAGAACTGCCCGGATCTGGTCCTGGTTCAGCCGTTCCACCTGGAGGATGGCCCTCTGGTGGATATCGGACAAGGTACGGTTCTTACCGGCAACCTTTAATTTGGGTCCTGTACCATTTAAGACCCACTGGCTGCTGTAGCCGTACTTTTCCTCAATCAGAGTAGCCAGGGCCTGGGAAATATTCAAGTTTCTCCGGTTAATGATGGCTGAGATGTAGCTTTCCGTAACACCAATTTCCTTTGCAAACTCTTTCTGTTTTAAACTGTTTTCTTTTATTATCTGTTTAATCCGCTCATCCAGATTCATATTCGTCACCGCCTTTATACAAAATGATAGGTAACGGTTCAGATAACGCTTGAACTGTTACAATGATAGCACAGCAGATGAATCCAGTCAATAATATAACATTGACAACTTTATACAGTCATGATAAACTGAATTTAATTTATATTATCTTGACTGGGAAGGAGAAAAACATGGAACCTACAGAGAAAGATATTGTAATAGGAAAGATTATGGAAATGCCAGAGGAACAGGCGAAAAAGCTGTTAATTTTTATCGCAGGCCTGGAAGCCGGGGATGAAATTTCAAATAAAATAACTGCTGCAGAGACAGGCAAAGGACAGTCTGTAACAGAACAGACGGTTCAGATGTAAAAAATACTGGTAACAGGTATTTAGACGAAAATAGGCTGGTATTCTCTCAGACAGCAGTCTGACTGTGCCGGATCTATATAGTACTGAGGAATGAGAGGGGGGACAGATTCGAACAGGTATGGTCAAGTCCGTGAAATCCATGGACTGGAAAGGAGGCGGTCAGGAGAATCAGGGATATATCCATTCAGATTAAATCATTTGAAAACTATGATAAATGTGGAGGAAGGAAATGAAAAAACTGAAATCATTAGGATTTGTATTTTTGCTGGCTGTCTGCATCTGCATTTCTATATTACCGGCATTTGCGGATAACAATTTGGAGCCGTTGCCAGCGCCATCCTGGGTCAAATGGAATTATGATGATGGTGTATATGCGACATTTGAAAATGTCGAAGAGGCCCAGGGAATCTATTCTGTTGAGGTATACAGAAATGATAAGTTGTGGAAGACCATCAACAGTGGTGCGAGGAATCCGATTGTAAATGGAAGAAGTGCCATGTGGCGCTGGATTGAAGAGAGTGGCAACTATAAATTCCGGGTGATAGCACGGGGGGACGGCGTGACAACCGCTGACAGTGAATGGTCAGACTGGAGTAACGTGTTCGGGTATAAGAAACCGGACAAAGCTTTTGGAAATGTACAGAACCTGCACTGGTCCCTGGAGGAACCTGGAACCGTGGAATGGGACCCTCCGGCAAATATTTCGGAAGGTAATCAGGAAAGTTTACGTTATTACGTCAAGTTATTCAAAGACGGAGAAGAAGTATGGGGAATGTATAATCTTACAGACACATTTTATGATTTGACAAAGACACAATATATGGATGAAGTCGCCGATTACGTCTGCAAAGTGCAGGCCCAGAGCAGGGATATTCAGTCAATTTCCGCTGGAAAATGGGTCGAAAGCGAACCCTATGTGGACGTAGAGGATGTTCAGCAGCGGATTGGCAGTGAGCTTGATGATATCTACTCTTTGTTTGATATTATAGATGAGGACGAGGATAATCTGGCTACCGCTTCCAATGCACTGGCGGCAGTAGAAAGGCTGGATCTAAAGGAAACAGCGATTGCAGTACAGTCAGATGACAGTGTATTATCAGTTTTGGAGGGGATTGAAGCATCTTATCTGGGTCTCACCGGGAAGACCGTGGAAAAGAATATTTCAGAGAATACGGGCTTTGGTAAAGGTGAGGTAGAGGTAATCGGAGCAGGTCTCAATATTGCCAGTGCGAGCAACGCAGTCGCAATTGAGATGAAAAAGGTGGATTCAGATGAAGCAGCAAAGGTTGACGCCAACTTTTATTCCTATGCAACCGTATTTGAGATCAGTCTGAAAAATGCTGTTGGAAAGCTCCGTGTGCCGGTCACAATCATAATGCCGGTTCCGGATAAAATCAATCCAGACAGACTGAGAATTATGCATGTTCACAAGGACGGAACCAGGGAAGCAATTTATCCGATTATTGATGGAAAAAGAGCAAAATTTACAGTGACAGAATTTAGTGAGTTTGTGTTTATGGAAAGAAAGGAGTCAATAGGCGGAGACGATGAACCGATCGAAGATCCAGGAAACTCTGGAGGTTCTGGCAGTTCCGGTGGAGGTGGAAGTGACAGCGGTTCCGGTGGAAGCTCATCCACTACTGGCACAGTAACAACTGACAGCAAAAAGGGCCAGGTAAATTCCATTACCGGCATTATCACGGGAAGCGGTGACGGATACAGTAAATGGATTGCCGAAGCCCCGCAGGCAGGAGGCGCGGATACACGCTGGAAACTCCAGTACGCGGACGGTACATTTGCGGCAGGGTTCTATGTAACCGATGAGCAGGGGAACCTGGTGAAAGACCAGGCAGGCAACCCGGTGGAGCAGCCCCTCTGGGAGATGGTCAACGGGGCCTGGTATGCCTTCGGCGTGGACGGCTACGTCAGAAGCGGCCTTGTATTTGATCCGGCCCTGAACGGGTGGTTCTACCAGGATGTCAACACGGGTATGAAGACCGGCTGGCAGCAGATCGGGGAAAAATGGTATTATTTCAATCCGGTCTCCGACGGAGCGAAGGGAATTATGTATGTCAGCCGTAAGACGCCTGACGGATACCAGGTTCTGGAAGACGGAAGCTGGGACGGGCAGGGGAGATAAGGAAGCCAGCGCTGATACTTTTTCTGTATAAGGAAGGATTTGCAGTGATAACCGTCCAGATGTCCGGGCGGTTATCATTTCCTAAAAACGGTATGTCTAGGAGATATGAAAGCATGAAGAGAAGAACCATTCTTATGGCAGTTATTGGGACAATGGCTTTGTCAATGAGCTTTCCCACATATGCAGCAGGAATAAAAGAAGGGACGTCTGTAGGGAGCATGGTTCCTGCCAGAGGGATTATTCAGCCAGCAGTGGGAGCCTCTTTTTCCGGGGCGTATCTGGGAACCTGGTGGGACTTACAGAGCACACGATGCAATTTGGATATTGTAGCCCTGGGGGATGACCAGTTCCTTGTCACGATAAGATGGAGCAGCGGTGCCAATAGCGGGTCCGAGTGGAAAATGACAGCCCGGTATGACCAGGCCACCGGATTCCTGGTTTACCAGGATGGCAGAAAGGTGTTCTATGAATACAATGACCTTGGGGCAAGGCAGGACCAGACCGTCTATGAAGACGGGGCAGGAAGCTTTTATTTGGCTGATGGATATTTGTACTGGGTGGATAATAAAGAGCACGAAGGGGACACCTGCTATTTTGAAAAGGATAACAGCTCCCCGGCCGAAGCTGAAGGATATGATGGGACAACCCTTTATGTGGTGGGATGCGATATCAGTATCACCCTGAGAAATGCTCCATCAACAGATGCGGCAGAAATCACCCAGATTCCGGTGTGTTCTGCTGTAACATTTATCGATTCCCTGGAAAACGGATTTAGCCGGATATCCTATTACGGACAGAGTGGATATGTTCTGTCCGCCTATTTGGATGCGTATGAACCACAGGTATATACAGGGGTAACCTGCAAAGTGGTTAATTGCAGACAGAGTATTACCCTGCGGACCAGTGCTTCATCAAATGCCAGGGAAATTTGTCAGATCCCATTAGGAACGACCGTAGATTATATTGATTCGGTAGCAAATGGTTTTTATTTAATAAACTATAATGGAAACATGGGCTATGCCAAGGCGGATTACCTGGCATTTCAATAACTGGACTCCTGGATTCAGGGGAGAATCCACATTTGCATCCCCATCGCTTACAGGATGGGAGCCGGAGAAAAAATTCAGGTAAATTTCTCATATACAATATATAAATGGCACTGATGAGCCGGAAATCTAAAAACAGGTTTCCGGCCCTGCCATTTCCCGGAATTCCTTCTGCTTCTGTTCCCGTGCACCGGCAGCCGGGACCAGGAGACTGCCGGTACATTCCGGCTGCTGGCAGCAGTCCTTTTTACTGCCGGGCCAGGCGCTCAGCCAGACTGGTTACATAGGCCAGGTCCTTTTCGGACAGCTGTCTGGCATATTTCCCAAGCCGGGTAAGAAGCACACCCTCGCAGGATTCCTCATTGAAAAACTGCTCCGGTGTGGTTTCCAGATAGTCACATATGGCCAGAAATTCATTCATGGATGGAAGGGTCCTTCCGGACACAATGCTGTGGATATAACTCCGGGCATGGCCCAGGTCCATGCTCATGCGGTGTTCGGAGACTCCTTTTTTCAGTCTCAGTTCCGTGATGCGTTCCCTGATAAATGTTGTGTTCATATCCTCACCTCTGGTTATAATCATAGGATAAAGCAGAAGAAAAATGCGCTCTTACAGTGTCTGTTTTGCTGTATATTGACCGTTTGGAGCATCTATTGTAAAATTATGTAAAAATACTGTTTTTTTTGTCAGAGTGACAGAACTTGTCTATGGATGTCAGTATACTATAGAAAACAGAAAACGTTTCCTGCACCCGGATGGACGGCGCAGGAAAACATGCGCCTTTTACCGGAACAGAAAGCATGTTCCGGCAGTCTTATAAGAAGAAATCCGGAAAAGGAGGGGGATACAGATGGCAGGACACACCACAGAGAGCAAAACAGAACGGATGCTTACCATCTACCACCGCCTGTACAGCGGGGAGGTGGTCAGGAAGCAGGAGATTGCTGAACTTTTCCAGGTAAATGCCCGTTCCGTGCAGCGGGACATTGATGACCTGCGGGCGTACTTTGCCAACGGGTCACCGGACCAGGGCGTGCATCCTTCTGTCCTTTATGACAGGAAGATGCAGGGATATGTCCTGGACTGCGGGAGCCGGAAGATGACAGGAGGGGAGCTGCTTGCCGTATGCAAGATCCTCCTGGAGAGCAGGGCCTTCACCAGAAAGGAGCTGGAGCCCCTTGTGGAGAAGCTGGTTTACAACTGCTGCCCGCCCCCGGAGCGGAAGCTGGTGGAGGAGATGATCGGCAACGAACAGTTCCACTACACGGAGCCCCACCACCATAAGGAATTCATCCCGGACCTGTGGGAGATCGGGAAGGCGGTCAGGAGCCAGAGACATATGGAGATGGATTATGCCAGACTGGGGGACACCGGACTGGTGCACCGGCTGGTAAGGCCGGTGGGAATCATGTTCTCCGAGTATTACTTTTACCTGGTCGCATTTATAGAACGGAGGGAGGAGGAAGGAAAGGAGTATCCGTCCCCGGCGGTCTACCGGATCGACCGGATACATTCCTACCGGATACTGGACAGCCATTTCCCCGTTCCCTACCGCAACCGGTTCGAAGAGGGGGAGTTCCGCAAACGGGTCCAGTTCATGTACGGGGGAAAGCTGCAGAGGATCGTGTTTGAATACAGGGGGCCCTCCCCGGAAGCAGTGCTGGACAGGCTTCCCACAGCCGTGGTAGTCAGCCGGGACCGGGAGAGGAATACCTGCACGGTCCGGGCAGAGGTATTCGGGGACGGCATTGACATGTGGCTCCGCAGCCAGGGGGAGCAGGTCCGGGTTATCAGCAGGAAGGTGCTGGGACAGACAGTAACGGGAAAAGAAAACCAGAACGGAGGAAAAGGGCATGAAATATGAGAAACTGACAGAAAAGCTGACACAGTACATGGATGCAGGATTTCCCATCCTGTACCTGAATACCTTTGAGGAAAAGCTGGCAATGGAGATCCTGGAAAAAGCAGCACGGAATGCCGGACGGACAGACCTGGTCCAGTGGAGCCTGACCGGGGGGTATTCCAGGTATTCCCTGCAAAAAAGGGAATATGTGGTGCCGCCTTCCGGATGCAGCTTTACGAAGCTGGCAGAACTGGTGGACTTTGAAGAATATGACCGCTCCCTGTTTGTCATCCGGGATGTGTCCGCAGTGCTGGAGGATGCCGCAGCCGTGGCATACCTGAAGGAGCTGGCCATCCGGATCAGTACGGATACGGAATGCAGCATTGTACTCCTATCCCCGGTCCTGAAAATCCCGAAGGAGCTGGAAAACCTGGTTACCATCCTGGAGATGGATTACCTGACCGAGGAGGATATCCGGGAGAATATCCGGACATTCTGCCGGGAACAGTCTGTCACAGTGTCACAGCAGCTGCTCCATGAGATGGCAGTGGGTTTCCGGGGGCTGACAGATTCGGAGATCACAGGCATTTTAAGCCTGGCCCTCAGTGAGGACGGGGAACTGACCAGGAAGGACATGGCCCTGATTTTTGAACAGAAGCAGCAGAAGATCCGGAAATCCGGAATCCTGGAGATGGTTCCGCTGAAGGAGAAGCTGGAGGATATTGGTGGGCTGGAAGTCCTGAAGGAATGGCTGAAACGGAAAGCAGCGGTCATGAAGGACCTGGGCCGGGCAGAAAGGTACGGGGTGGATGCCCCCAGGGGAGTACTGATCGCGGGTGTGCCCGGATGCGGGAAGTCCCTGAGTGCAAAGGCGGCGGCAGACCTGTTCCAGGTCCCCCTTTTAAGGATGGACATGGGACGGCTCCTGGGGAAATATGTGGGGGAAAGCGAGGAAAACATGCGGAGGGCCCTGGCCCTGGCAGAGGCCGTCTCCCCCTGTGTGCTGTGGGTGGATGAAATGGAAAAGGCATTTTCAGGAATCAGCGGAAACAGCGGCGGTGCCGAGGTGACCACACGGCTGTTCGGCAATTTCCTGACCTGGCTCCAGGAGAAGAAGGCACCGGTCTTTGTGGTGGCGACTGCCAATGACATCACCCGCCTTCCGCCGGAGTTTTTAAGAAAGGGACGGTTTGACGAGATTTATTACGTGGGCCTGCCCGGGACAGCGGAACGGCGGCGGATCTTTGAAATCCATGTGAATAAACGCCGCCCCGGCGATGCAGGGGCCATTGACTGGGACCGTCTGGTGAAGGAGACGGGGGGCTACAGCGGGGCGGACATTGAGAGCGTGGTCCGGGACAGCATTGAATCGGCGTTTGTCGCCGGACGGGAAAGGGTGACAACGGAGGATATGCTGGTATCCATCCGCCAGACCCACTCCCTGTCCGAGATCATGAAAGAGCCCATCGAGCAGATGGAAAAGATCTATGAGAGGAACAAATTCAAAAACGCGTCGAGATAGGAGGAAGCCATGGGGGAAGCGGGAGAATACACAGCAGCAGGGGACATTCCGTTCAACCGGGAGGTGCAGCTGGACGGAATCACCGAAAAGGAAGCCGGGGAACTGTATAAAGTCCTGAAACGGTTCATGAAAGCATACCATGAGAAAGACCCGGAATGCAGCGATCTGGAATGGCTGGAAGAATGCTACCGGCGGGAGCTTCCGGAATGGGAAGAGGAACAGACCGCCAGACTGGCAGGGGAGACCCTGTCCGGTATCAGGGAATATGACCGGAACCTGGAATCGGCCAGGGAGGCAGCCAGACAGGGGATATCCTCGGAAAAATGGCTGGAAAGGAAGCTGACGGAAGCCGCGAAAGGGCTTTCCATAAATGAGTTCGGGAATTACCTGGCCCGGATTGACACTGCACTGGCAGACGCCAATGCCCAGATGATGCGGACGGTCACCACACAGGCCGGGGAAACCAGCCAGTGCATGAACCTGGACGGATTTATCGCAGAACAGCACCACGTCAATACCTTTAATGCCAGTGCCGCACTGAAAAAATTAAACTATGAGGCCAGGGTACAGGTGCCGGGCCCAGGGGAAACCTACGGGCGCAATTCCTTTGACACGGTAATTGTGGACAGGACAACCGGAAAAATTGTCCAGCAGCACCAGCACAAATGCGGAAGCACGGGCCAGGAAACCATCCGTCTGTTCCGGAGAGGCAATTATAACAACCAGAGGTTTGTAGTACCGGCAGACCAGGTGGAAGAGGTGCAGGCCGCATTTCCCGGAAAGACGGTCACTTCCGTAATTGGCGGGGAAGAGCTGGGGGCAAGTTCCATCCCGGTTACCAAGGCCCAGGTGAAAGAGCTCCAGACACATGTACAGGCAGGCGGGGCCATGGAAAAAACAGGGTATGATGTATTCCAGACCCGGGACCTGATCGGGCATATCGGGAAAAATGCTGCACTGGCGGGCATCCAGGCGGCAGTGGTCAGTACCGGCTTTACCCTGGCGGCGAAAGTGTTAAGCGGGGAAGATACCGAGCCGGATGCGGTCATGGAGACGGCTTTCACTGCCGGGGCGGATTCCAGTGTGAAGGCAGCGGCCACCGGAGCCTTAAAGGTCTGCTCGGAAAAAGGGGTGATTGCAGTGATTCCGCCCGGAATGCATGTCCACTGGATCGCCAGTATTGCCTGTGTCGGGATTGAGAATGCCAAAATCCTTGCCAGGACTGCGGCAGGGGAACTGACAGTGACAGAGGCCCTGGACCAGATGGGACGGACAAGCACTGCCATGGTCTGCGGCCTGGGAGCAGGTGCAATAGGCCTTGGAATAGGTGCTGCTGCACTTTCCTGGATTCCGGTGGCAGGCCCCATTCTGGGGGGACTGCTTGGCGGCATGGCCGGTTATATGGCAGGCTCCGGCATCGGGGAGGCCGCATACAGCGGGGCGAAAAAGATCGGACCGGCAGCGGTGAGCGCTGCCAGGGGACTCTGGGAAGGTGCGAAATCTGTGGGAAGGGCAGTGGCCAGCGGCATATCCAGTGGAATCAGGAGTGTGGCAGGATTTTTTGGATGGTAAAACAGGTGAATATACAGAATACCGGTGCCTGCCTGGCAGGTACTGCCCGGGGAAAGACGGATTACAGATTTCAGCAGGGAAGAAATACGGATGGAGGAGATACACATGGCAAAGAAGATTAAATTTCCCCTGGTCCTGAGAAATGACCAGCGGGTATATACCATTGAGGAACTGCGGGACAATTTTCATTTACAGAAAGTGTATGAATATTTCAGTAACGGAAAACTTGCAGATTGGCTGGATGACCGGCACTATGAAGAGGAGGCCCGCCAGGTCCGGGAAACGGACCCGCAGGAGGACGGGGCCATGGGGAAACTGTGTGACATTCTGGCAGTGGAATACGCAGGGGCGGACCTGTTTGAAAAATTCAGGTTAAGATCCTGCACAGATGAAGAATTAAAGGAATTTACAGAAAATTCCTTCGGTGATATCCTGGACGGCGCCTACCACACTGCCGATCCGGAATATCTGGGGATTCTCTATTCCCCCAGATTCCTGGACTGTCTGTACCAGGTAATCGGGGAAAGGAAAATTGCAGAGAGAGCGAGAGTTTCCATTAATAAACTGGCGTATGATTATCTCACCGGGCAGACGGGGGAGCCGGACGGGGAGACTGCCTTCCAGCTTGAGAGACTTTCCCGGATGGCAAACTGGAAGGAATTTGGCGCCCTGTCAAATCTCGAACTGGAGGGAAACCTGGCAACTTTCATGGCCCTGGCCGGGGCTTCCTCGGACAACCGGTTTACCAATATCAGGCGGGTGAATTTTATTATCTGCACATCCCTGGACCGTATGTGCCACATGGATTCCACAGACTGCACCATGGAACAGCACGGGGAGGCAGAAAAAACGGTATCCGGAATTTACCGGGCACTGTTTCCGGATAAAACAGTACTTTTTACCGGGGTAATGCTGGATGTATACGGGGAAGACAGTCCCTGGATGACGGAAGCGTTTTCTGCGGTGTATGAGGTAACGACAGCGGCAATGCTGAACCTGGTGGACGGGCTGCCGCCAGAGACGGTAAGGGAGATTCTGGTGTCTTTCATGGAAAATTATGAGTCGGTTTACGGACCAATGGGGTATAAAATGCGCATTCCGCTGAAGGATATTCCAGGGCGTTTTAACGGTATCCGGACGGTACTTCAGGAAATAAATGGATGATGTGTGCAGACAGATAAAATGCCCCGGATTTAAAAAATATATACCGGTAACATACAAATAAGAAAATGAGGAAAAGAATCCGGTGCATGTAAAAACCAGTACGGACTGGACAGAAACCGCTATACCAGTTACGTACTGAAGAAGGAAAACTTCCAGCTTCTCATGCATTACCTTATTAACAAGATCATGTATATCAGTGGTAAAACCCTGATCTATATAGGTACCAACAGTGCCATAACCTTTGTAAAGGACTGGATCACAGAAAATTACCCTGAGCTGAGAACCAAAGTGGGAGTATTCACATCCATAACTCCCCCTGAAGAAAAGAGAGAGCAGCTTGACAAAAAGATCATACTGTCCACTACAAAATCATGTGGGGCTGCTATAGATATATATGGACTGAAAGTTGGTATTATACTTGATGAACCATTTAAAAGTGAAATCCTGGCAGTCCAGGCAATGGGAAGGCTGAGGGCAGAGGATACCCGCTTCATAGAATGTGTGGACAAAGGGTTCAGACCGTGTTTTGCCTATTACCAGCACAAACGGGAAGCGATAGAAAAGCATGCAAGGAGTATGCATGAAGTCAGGATGAACAGTTATGAGCTCAGAGAAACCGTGGGAAGAATGCTGGAGGAAAGAAGCAAAAGAAAGAACCCGTTCATGTATCTGAATCCTGGGGAGAGGATTGCTCCGTTTATGAGGGAAGAAGGTGCAAAATGGACAGACTGCATCGTAAAAGAGTAATGGCAGATGGTTTGTAAACCATCTGTCTGCCGTGTGCCAGAATAATGAAATATGGCTATATATTATATCTATGAATGTAAGACGTGAACCTTAAAGGCACGCTGTTCTAGGAGGTAATATATGCAGGAATTTAGAAAGTATGGCACATGCGATAGTTATAAGACTACTTGTTGTAGGACGTGCGGTAATAAGGATGATAAGTGCTACATCAACTACACCCACATCCCGGATGACTCGGACCTTTACATTCCAATGTTCGATGACAACCAGGAAACCCAGACCAAAAATAAATAGAAGGGGTATAGAGATGTGTGTAGTAAATGGAGTCGGTACAATAAATATCGACGGGAAAGATTATACTCTGAAATGTACTCCAGGTGAGTATGAAGATTTTATATTCATGCACCATGGATATACCGCTGTACCAAAAGAATGGGTGGATAGTGTTACGAAACAGGATCTAATTGACCATCCAGAAAAGTTTAGACCATATGCCTACGCTAGATCTTCATATTGTATACTCACTTATGAAGAATTTGCTGATGGTCATATGGATTATGGCTACTACGAAAAAACATGGAGCAATGGAATTATTAATAATTTGCTCTTAATAGATGATTATATAATATGGGATCTGAAGTATATGAAAATGTACTATCCAGAATTCTATGCGAAACTGTTCCCAAACATTAGTCTTCCGGTCTAGGATAGTACCCGATGACGACACCAAAAAAATAAATAACTAGGAGGTAATAGTATGCAATATAATAAAACCAGGAAATTGATGATCATAGATGGTCGCGATTGCGCTGGATTTCTTTATGATATGTCCACAGGTGAATATGAATGGTTTATGTATGACAGAGGGTACACTGCCATTCCAAAGGATAATATAATTAGTGTATCAAGGCAAGACCTTGTTGAGCACCCTGATAAATTTAGGCCGTATATGTATTCTAGGTCTTCCTGGTTTTCTATTAGCTATGAGGATATGGCAGAAAAAGGATTTAAGCATATTCGTTATTCTGATGGCAGAGATATAATAGTATGTAATGCTGATGATCATACTAGCTTTGAAAATGAAGATGAGTTAGTGCAGGATTTGGTATACATGAGAGAAAACTATCAGAATCTGTATGACAAGCTGGTAACTACCAGTGATATACCAGAAATCTTTGTTAAAGTAGATAAATGTATGGCAGATAAGCAGGGCCAATCCTCATTAAAACACGATGCTGCGGTAAAACAACAAGCATCTGGAGGAAAAGCGCGTCATACTACTCCAACGATCACACCTGACCAAGTAAATGCAGAAATTAATTATACACATATTTCCGAATCCTCCGATTTAAAGCTATGAAAACTGTGCGGTTCAGGAAGCAGATGCTTTATTTTTTGTAAGGAATAAAGTACTGCCAGCACAGGCAGGGGAGAGCAGGCAATTAAAATATTCGTTCATAAAGTATGTGAGTACCAGGGAGCTGGTACAGTTATATCTGAAGGGTCTGTCCTGCCTGTCTTTTGTAAAACTCCCATTTTTCAACCATATATTATCTCCATGATCCAAAATCAACCAGACAAAACACAAGGAGGTAACAGTATGGCAGCAGAAGTGGAAACCATGTTTTACACAAGAACAAAGCCCTGGCACGGCCTGGGGACCATGGTGGAGGAGGCGCCGGATTCCGGGACTGCCCTGGAGCTTGCAGGCCTGGACTGGCAGGTGGTCCAGAAGGACCTGGTCACCGGGGACGGAATCCCGGTTCCGGGATTCAGGGCAAACCTGCGGGATACGGATAACCGGGTGTTGGGGGTTGTGACCAGCCGCTACCGGGTAATCCAGAACCAGGAGGCATTTGCCTTCACGGATGCCCTCCTGGGTGAGGGGGTTACCTATGAAACAGCAGGCTCCCTCCAGGACGGGAGACGGACCTGGATACTGGCCAGGCTTCCCCAGAAGTACATCATCAGCGGGGATGAGGTCACCCCCTACCTGGTGTTCATGAACAGCCATGACGGCAGCGGGGCGGTCAGGGCCGCCATGACCCCGGTCCGTGTGGTCTGCCAGAACACCCTGAACCTGGCCCTGGAGACTGCCAGGAGAAGCTGGTCCACCACCCATGTGGGCGACGTCCGGGGAAAGCTGGAGGATGCCAGGGACACCCTGCTGTACGCAGGGGAATACATGGCCGCCCTGGGAAAGGCCGTGGACAGCCTGAACCGGCGGAAGCTGACAGACCGCCAGGTTTATGAGTACATTGACGCCCTGTTCCCCCTGGCAGACCAGGCAACAGAGACACAGAAAAAGAATCTTATGCGCATGAAGGAGGACATGAAGACCCGGTATTTTGATGCGCCGGATCTCCGGCATGCGGGGAAGAATGCATACCGGTTTGTCAATGCGGTATCAGACTTTGCCACCCATGCAAAGCCCCTGCGGGAGCGGGCAGGCTACAGGGAGAACCTGTTCGCCCGCACTGTGGACGGGAATGCCATGATTGACCGGGCCTATGCCCTGGTGAAGGCAGCATGATCCGGGATGCTCCGGAGCCGGAAGGACCGGAACCGGAAGAACTGAAACCGGAAAACCAAAAACCAGAAAAAACTGAAAGAACCGGGAGTGCCGCGAAATGGCACTCCCGGTTCTTTTCGCGAAAGGAGGGGGAACCCATGCCATACGGGATACCGGAAAGGGCAGGGGACGGCCCGATGGCATTCCTGGAGCCCCATTTACAGATGGTGAAGGAGGAGAAGTCCCTGTACGGTCTGGGGCCGTTAAGCGGGCCATGGCAGGCAGCAGAGCTGGTCCGCCCGCTTTTTTACGGGTCGGACCGGGAGATGGTGGTGGTTTTAAGCCTTGACACACGGAACAGACCGGCTGCGGCAGAGACCGTGGCCGTGGGGGGCCTGGACAGCGTTGCCGTGGATGTACGGAACCTGTTCAAGCACGCACTGCTGAACAATGCAAAGGGAATCATGGTCTTCCACAACCATCCGTCCGGGGACGCAGAGCCCAGTGGGGAGGACCGGGCACTTACCAGCCGGGTCCGCCAGGCAGGGGAGATCCTGGGGATTTCCCTGGTGGACCACATTATCCTGGGGGACAGCTGCTGTTACAGCTTACGGGAAGAGAGCCGCCTGGAAGATACCGGTGGAGAGGGGGTGGGGGAATGCCGCTTATAAAGGTGATTATCTATATCATTTTTGGAAAGTAGCCGGAAGGCGGGGATACCGCAGACCGGTATCCTGCGGTTTTACCGGAAAAGGGAGGGGCCGTGCACCCGGCAGGGGACGGTCCGGAAGAAAGGGACAGAAAAAGACATGGAGGAACTGCGGAAATTATTTTATGAATTTGAAAGGACCACGGACTCGTACCGTGGCAGCTGCACAGACTGGAAGGAAAAATGTGACTGTCTGGAGAACCTGGTTTCCAGAATTTCGGCCCTGAAAATCCGGGACTGTAAATACAGCCGGTTTTATGCATGGACCAGGGAGAAACTGCGGGAGGAAGTCCGGGAGGAATTCATACGGGTATGGAAGCTGGCAGCCGGTGAGGTGCCGGAACTGTTACCAGGGGACAGTACCCGTATATGACAATGAACAAGAAAGGAGTGCAGAAAGTATGTATACAGCCATACCAACAGCCGGAATGACCAGGGAGGAATGGCTTCTGGCCAGAAAGACCGGAATCGGGGGCTCGGATGCCGGGGCCATCTGCGGCCTGAGTCCCTATGCCAGTGCCATGAGCGTATACCGGGACAAGACATCCGGGAATGTCACGGATAATGACCGGGAATGCATGCGCCAGGGCCGGGACCTGGAGGACTATGTGGCCAGGAGGTTCACGGAGGCCACCGGCCTGAAGGTGCGCCGTTCCAATAAAATGTACCGGAGTGTGGAGTACCCGTTCATGCTTGCGGATGTGGACCGCCTGGTGGTGGGGGAGGACGCGGGCCTGGAATGCAAGACCGCCAGCCCCTACGGCGCAGGCAGCTGGAAGGACGGGAGGGTCCCGCCCCATTACCTGGCCCAGTGCCTCCACTACATGGCCGTGACCGGGAGAAGGGAATGGTACCTGGCCGTGGTGATCCTGGGGCAGGATTTCCAGTACCGGAAAATCACATGGGAGGAGGACCTGGTCCGGAACCTGGTTGCCCTGGAGGCGGCCTTCTGGAACGGCCATGTGCTGCCGCGGGTGATGCCCCAGCCGGACGGGTCCCCTGCATGCGACGGGGTGCTGGAGGCGGCATTTCCCAGGCCGGAAAAAGGAAGCACCGTGTCCCTGGAGGGATTTGATGAAAGGCTGGAGCACCGGATGGACCTGGAGAAGGAGATTGAGGAGCTGAAACGGCAGCAGAGGCAGATCGACCAGGAGATCAAGCTTGCCATGGGGGAGCATGAGTCCGCTGACAGCGGCCGCTTCCGGGTGTCCTGGAGCAGCGTGGAGACCAGCCGGGTGGACAGTAAAAGGCTGAAGGAGGAAATGCCGGAGATCTATGAGAGCTTCCGTACCTTAAGCCGGACCCGGCGTTTTTCCATAAAGGCGGCGTAAAACCGAATAAACCGTGAAGGGCCGGAGCAGACCGTCAGAAGGGCCCTGCCCGTGGGGGAACCGGAAGGATGCTTTCCCGGTTTCCCCGCAGACGGGAAATACCAGGGCCAGGAAGGAAACAGCAGGGAAAGGAGAAAACCATGGAAACAGCAGCAGTAAGATTACTGAAGGCAGAGGAGATCGAATGCCGGGTGTCCACCATAAACGAAAAGGGGCTCAGCCTGCTCCTTTTTAAGGATGCCAGGGTGGACCAGAAGATCCTGGACGAGACCTTCACCCCCTTCGGATGGAAGCGGAGCCACCAGATGCTGGACGGGAACCTGTACTGCACCGTGGAGATATGGGACGGGGAAAAGCAGCAGTGGATCGGCAAGCAGGACGTGGGGACCACCAGTTACACGGAGAAGGAGAAGGGGCAGGCCTCGGACAGCTTCAAGCGGGCCTGCTTCAACTGGGGCGTGGGCCGGGAACTGTACACGGCCCCCTTTATCTGGCTGGGGGCGGACCAGGTGGAGATACGGAAGAAGGATAATAAGTACTGCACCAGTGAACGTTTTTCCGTCCGTGGGATCGGCTACAGCGGGGAGCGGGAGATCACTTCCCTGGTGATTGCAAACGGAAGGGGGCAGGTGGTCTACCGGATGGGGAAAAGGGCAGATTCCGGACCGGAAGGGGGAACAGAGGTCAGCAGCCAGCAGATCCGGGAACTGAAAAAGGAGCTGGAGCGGACCGGGGTTCCCTTAAGGAATGTCCTGGACCGGTACCGGATCACGGACCTGGACCAGATGACAGAAGAGACATACAGAAATGCCATGAGCGGACTGAAAAAGTCCAGAAACAGGGATGTGGCATAAAGAAGGAGGACAAGAAAACCATGAATCTTGAAGAATTTGCCGGCATTATCACAGAGAAGCTGCAGGAAAAGGCCGGGAGCGGATACCAGGTGGAAAGACGGATGGCCGTGAGGAACAACCAGGTGATGAAGATGGCAGTCGGGGCAGGAAACGGGACAGGGCCGTTCATGACACTGACCGGTATAGAACCTTATTACATGGAGTACCTGCATGGAAATATGGATGTGGAAGAGGCTGTGGAGGATATCTGCCGTGTCCTGGGGCTGGATGGCGGGGACCGGGACCCGGGCATGGAGGCGGAGACCCTTTATGACTACCGGAAGATAAAGGACAGGATCATTTTCCGGCTGGTCAGCAGGGAGAAGAACCTGGATATGCTGCAGGATGTCCCCCATATCCCGTTCCTGGACCTGGCAGTGGAATTCCAGCTTCTGCTGGGGGAAAACGGATGGGGACAGAAGGCCGTCATGGTTGACTGGGAGCTGTGCAGGAAATGGCAGGCAGATCCCCGGGACCTGATGGACCAGGCCGCCAGGAACATGCTGCGGCTGTGCCCGCCCGCCATAGTCCCGGTGCAGGAGCGGATAAAGGAGATCCTGGAAACCTGTTCCATGGCGGAGAAGGTGAGAAAAGAACAGTATGACCGTATGGAAAAGATGAAAAAGCGGATTCCCCTGTATATCCTTTCCAACCAGAGGGAAATCCATGGCGCGTCGGCCATCCTGTACCCGGGGGTACTTAAGAAATACGCAGACATGCTGGGAAGGGATCTTATAATCCTGCCGTCCAGCATCCATGAAGTGCTCCTGGTTCCGTCTGATGAAGGGATACATGTCTGTGCTCTCCGGAAGATGGTGCAGCAGATCAATGCATCCGGGGTACTGCCGGAGGAGCGGCTGTCCGACCAGGTTTACCTGTACCAGAGGGGAGCGGCCCGGATTGTCATGGCAGGGGAAAGCACGGACTGACCCGGAAGCGGGGCGGGGAGTACCATATTCTTTAAGCGGCGGAAGTGGAAGATACGCTCCGGGATGCCGCCGGACGACCGGCTGCAGGACCGGGTTTATCTGCACAGGAGAAAACCAGATATAATTGTGCAGGAAAAAGAAAGGCTGCTGTTCCCTCTGAACCAGGGGACAGCAGCCTGGTTTTGTAAAGTACGGCATATTTATTTTTTGTGTGTACTGCGGTTTTTCGCTGACAGACGAAATGCTTTTATAATTAGGCTGATATAACTATAGGTTTTAAAGACACTGGGTATAAATTGGGTGTAATGTGTCCAACCTGGACACACGTATTCACAAAAGCGTCAGCGCGGTGCACCGGAGGCGTCCCCTGGGAAAAATAATAGTGACATTGTGATTTTAGCCATGCTGTTTACCCATCCTTTTCAGAGCGTCTTCCATGTCAGGCCCCCTGCCATCAGAAATCTGCTGGCGTGATTCGGCAAGGTCGGAAAGGATATGTTCCTGACTGACCGGAACGAATGGGTTTGCGGGTTTTCTGGATGTGAACAGTTTCCGGGTGAATTCCATGACTTTGATCCTGGCATCTTCCGGCATTGCTTCGAGCATGGATACGGTTGCGTCTAAAGTGCTCATGGGAAGGCCTCCTTTCATGATCAGGGTCTATAAAAAAGTGTTTCTTTCTATGGGTAGATTATACATGAAAAAGGGGCTGAATTCAATATGGGGAGAAAGCGATTTTGTTGGTAGTATTAGATAATATGAAGTGACCTCACATTGCACCAACGTGGATTTACCCGTATAATTCATGTTGAAGCAAAACAACACAAGCGGGGATTACCGCATACAAAAGGAGGCCACTTATATGAATTGTCGGAATTGTTTCTAATTCCTCTAAACGGTGGAAGTCGGATAGGATTGAGTAAGAAAACTCAGGTTACTATTCCCCCGGGAACCGGGGGGACGGTAACCTGAATCTGTCAATCACGATATATTTATTTTGCTTTGTGAATTACGGTTTTTCGCTGCCAGACGAAATGCTTTTAAGTTAATGCGAAGCTAAGAATTTGGGAGACACCACCGGCTTAGCCGGTGGTGTTAATTAATCTTCCAGGGGAAACATAATAAAACCTTTCTGTTTTTGGGACAAATAATTAGGTGTCTGATTAGGTAAGATTACCTGTTTAGCTTGAAAAAATAGATTTTTAATATTTTTAATAATATAGTCGGTGAGTTCTTTCCGTAAGTCACAATTCCGTAGTACTGTAAAAGGCGGCAGTATTGTAAACGGTGGCCGTAACGTAAATGGTGTCTGCAAATGATAGGGAGGTTGTGCTGTAATCTGGTTTACCATAGAAGCTGTTTGTATTGTATAAGGTACTGCAATCGGAGCTGGAGTCTGTATCGTAAATGGAGACCGTATTATGATGGGTGGTTCTATCGTATCCATTAAAGATATTTTTAGGGGGAAGTCTATTGGTACGGACTGAAGTATTGTAATTTTTTCTTGGTTTGCCATAGGTAAGCTGTTTGTATTATTCAGTATTTCTAAAAGAAAAGGTATATCTATAGGAGTATCTATTTCCCGCATTTGAATCTGGTATAGAAAGTGGCCTTTAAATTCTGGTAAATATTTAAAGCAGAAAAAAGTATGGGTAAAGTTAATCTCATATGACTCTATAGAAAAATTGTTACGTTTGTTATCATTACCTTTTGATTCAAATTCGGGATGAATTTTCTTATATCCTTCACTATCAAGTGGCTTTACAGTGCTGGTAGGATAGCGGTACTCGGCCAAATCAACCATGGATTTTTTTAAAGCAGTAAAATAGTCAAAATTTCCAATGTTGTTTTCTATGTATTTTTCAAGAGCAGAGGTGATATCTTCCAAAGATTTCTCTTTTTGAATATACAAAACATTAGCGAGCAGTATTTTTAAACAAGGAAATGTATATTGGCTATGATAAATTGTTTTATACATACATTTACCCAGTTCAACAAGAGAATCTATATCTGACGGGGATGTAATATATTTTTTTAGTGCAGAAATATAGTCTCCAGAAAGTTTTTCCCAAAGTGACCTGGGAAGTTTGAACAGTGGTGACATCAGTATTATGGATTTTTCGCGGTCCGGCTTTTTATTATCAGAAAAAATATTTGCAAACGATTCGATGTGTAAATGTACATTTTGAATAAAGCTGACAGGAGAAAATAGTTGTTCTAAAATATAGGCTGATAAATTATCCTCGAAGTCAGCAGCATCCGTATTACTACTTGAATAAAAATCCCACTTTTCAGTCCGTTTCATATATTCCTCATTTTTACTATCTTTATCCTTTGTTGTCATAAGATGAATTCCTTTAAAAAAATTAAAGAAACTCATACCATTATAATTATCGAGAGTAAAAGGCCAGGAGGACCATGCCTCTATATAAGATACATAATTATCCAGATTGAAACATTTAAATTTTTTAGGATATTCCCCAGTACCGTCATCCCAAAACTGTTTAAAGTAAAGGAGAGGATTCCTTTCAAATAATTGTCCGGATGTCAGCACATTGCCACCGGTTTGAAAAGACTTTTTTAGATTTTTGCGATAAGTATCAAGCTTCGTTTTAAAAGGGTCCCCATGTGGAAGGTCCTGGATTGTTGTACGAATATCTTTTAATTCGGATGCAATATTTTTGTATTCATGTTCTTTCATTACAGTATATTTAGCAGAAACATACAGTGACATTAAGATATCATGTTTTAAGGCATTGGCGGTGTCTGGATCAATGTATAACGGTTTTTCGCATACTGTCGTGTTAATCTGTTCCCATATCGTATCTATCAATTTATCCTTATTTAAAGATTTTGAAAGACGGTCTATGGTTTCTTCGATCAAAGAAGTTCCTGGAAACTCTTTGTCTTGTATCAACTCATAAAAATTATAATCGATCATGCTTTCTCCTCCCATCTGGCAATTAAACTTTCCGTATACAAATTTCTGACTGTATGGGCTTATAGCCATTCATTTTTCACTTCGTATACGAAATTTATTTGTGTTTTTCTGGTACATTTCCTTTTGCAAGGTGGATACTGACATTTTACCATATATTTCCATATGTAGCAATATTGCCGCTGTTTCAAATATAAATATGTTTTTTCTTAATAATTACAGTTCAAGGGGGATCTGAACGGTTACCACTAATATCAGGGAATCAGAGTGATTTTATCCCATTATTATTACAGTATTCATGGATGAAGTAGGAGATGTGTTAAAGATTTGTCTCCATTATTTACATTTTTGGCAATCCTCGCCCCTCGTATACGAAATTTATTTGTATTCTTTTCTCGATATTTTTGATACATTTTCTTTGCAGCGGGAATTTTATATTTTCCCCCTTTATGGCCATATTGCCGCTGTTTTGAAACTGATGAACAATATATTCCTTGATATCAGGAATCCGGACCCTGGCAGAGGAATCAGGTAGTAGGGGTATTAATGGAATATTGTAAGATCTGATCAGACTGAAAATCCAGGCAGGTATCAAAATTTCATTCATGGCGCCATGAATGAAATAGGATTCGATGAGAAGAAATTGCAGATTCCATTAATTCCACAAGGGCACCTTGACCCCGACAGTGCCACGACAAATTAATCAAAACCCACAGTTACACCAGAAAGTCCAAAAAGATAGGCCTCCAAAAGGCGAAAATACGCTGAAAAAATTGGACAGCCGCACTATTATGTGGGGAAAGGAGTAAAAATGAATTATAATTTACAGCAATACAATGTAATGCAGCCCCAGCTCCAGGAGCAGCAGGCTTATGCGATGCGTCATCTGATTGCAGCAGACACCCGGTTATATGAACACCAAATGCGGAACCAGCTGGATATCCAGAAAGCAGAGGCGATTGAAAAACAGAAGTCGGATATTCGTAAGGAAAGAGAATACCAGCAAGACTACCTGATTACAGGTCCCAATGGGGAAGAGATTCTGGTTAGTGAGAAGTTCCTGGGAAATAAGACAAAGGATTTAAATGTCAGGAATTTTACTGCTTTCCGCTTACACCCCCCTGAAAGCAGGGAGGAATGCGTTCTCTGCCTTCAGTTTCAATATGGTCCAGATGGGAAGGAAAAAGAGGTGTTCCTGTTTCTGGATGAAAAGCGTCTGGGTGACCAGGGGTATGTGAAGCGGGTGTTTGCCAGAATGGGGATAGGATTTAATTTAAAAAAGTCCGCTACGGAGGCGGGGATCAGAAAAATGCTTATAGAAAAGGCCCAGGAAAAGGCCCAGGATATAACTGTTCCAGAAATTCCCGGCTGGTATCGTACTGACAATCAGTGGGAATATGGATCAAGTAATCTGTGCTGGAAGGAGGTAACACGATGGGTTTTGTAAAAAATTTTATAAATTATGCGGCAGAACTGGAAGAAAGATACGGGAAAGAAGCATCCGGGAAGATTCTGCTGATAAAATCAATGATTCTTACCTACCGCATCCTGGAGGACAGAGGAATAAGGTTTCCATTACCTCTGGCCATGGTAACGGATTCCAGGTGGAATATCCAGCGTCTTTCCAGGGTGGTCAGGGGATCATTCCCTGCCACATATGGGACCATGGATCTTTCGGACCGGGACCTGAAAGACCTGCTGGATAAACACTGTTCCGAGGTGCTGCTTATGCAGCACCTGGATTCCAATAATACAGCTTCATGTCTGGAAAAGCTGGCCGGGATCACGAAAACCGGATTAAATGGCAGAGAAAGATTCCGTGATCCGGTTATAGTGACTTTTCCAGAGGGGATTCCGGTGAAAACTGCGGAGTATTTTGCAGGAAGGATCAGACTGGACAGATGCAGAGGTACAGTTGCAGAAGAGCCTGTGTCAGAAAGTGGAAAAATGTTCATCCTCTCGATGACCGGGCTGATGAAAGAAAAGTGGCAGATCATTGACTATAAAATTTCGAAACTGTCTGCCGGGGAGAAATTCCAGATCCTGTCACAGGAGTCTCCGGGAGCCGAAGTATGGTACACAGTGAGGTATATTCTGGAGACCCTGGCAGAACTGTCAGGTGAAGATTTTTCTGACAGACAGGAGTGTCTGGAACAAATACGGCAGGCAGAATCGCAGATCGTGAAAGCGTGGGAGATGGAACAGATTTGGGGCGACTGGTGTGAAATATTCCGGAACTTACTGTTTGTGGCGGCAAAGGATATTCCGGGTATCCTGAATAAACGGAATCTTAAAAAGGAAGATATCGAAAGAAGGGGGGAATGGCCAATCCGTGATGAAAAATTTTATTATGTCCCGGAAACACTGTTCAAGGAAATCTGTTCAGGAATAAAAGAAATTAATATCCTCCAGCTAAAAGAGATCCTTGCTGACCAGGGGGTCATCAGGGCGGAGGGAAAACAACGGACATATTATGCAATAAAGGTGTCTCTGGTTACTGTAGAACATGAGATGTCCAGCCCCAGGATGGTATGGATATACCGTAATAAGGTGGACCTCCCGGGTATGATGGCATGGGAGGACCAGATTCGGATGAATGGAAAAGGAGGACAGCTATGACAGGTGCAAGATTAGGATATGAAGTGGAAAGCGGGGAAATGGTCAGGGTGGCTGCTGATGCCATGAACTGCCATATCCTGGTTACCGGGAGAACCGGTTCGGGAAAAACCGTCGCAGTGCAGCAGATCGCAGGACAGCTGGCGGAAGACGGTGCATGTACGGTCATACTCAATTATAACCAGGCCCATAGCAGTATGGAAAAGGAAGGAACCCTGTGGATTTCTGTCCGCAGGGACGGGTTCCCGATGAGTCTGCTGTCCGGAGACGGCGGGATGTCCGGAACAGAAAGCCGGGAAGAAGCAGCCCGGCATGTAATAAATATATTATCCAGTATTAATAGGCTGTCGGGGAATCAGAGAAGAATAATCCGTTCCGCCATAATGCAGATGGAAAGCGGGCATGGGAACAGTGGCAATGATTTTGGGGAAATTCTCAGACAGATACAGGATATTGGAGAACGAAACAAAAAGCTGGAAGATGCTGCTGTGGCAATTGAGGAAAAATATTATGAGGTTTTTCACATGACCAGAATCCGGGTACAGGAAGTGGCTGTTCCGGGAAAGACGGTAGTCATTGACCTGTCGGAATATGATGATTCCGATACCCAGAAAATGCTTGCAGGACTGGCAATGGTGCTTCTCTGGCAGCGTGCCAGAAAAGAGGGAATGAAGTCCCGGTTTCCGGTGTATCTGGTTCTGGACGAGTTCCAGAATCTGGACTGCCGGAAGAATTCAGTTATGGAAAAGATCCTGCGGGAGGGAAGGAAATTCCACATGCATCTGATCCTGGCGACGCAGACCCTGTCAACGATCCCTGCGGAAATACAGCCGGTACTGGAAAACCCGGCTACCAGACTGTACTTCCCGCTGCCGGAAAAGGACCGGAAGAAGCTGGCCAGATCCCTGCCTTATACAGCGGAACAAAGTGAAAGGCTGCTTTCCGGTATGGAACAGGGAACCTGCCTGGCTGTGGGAAAATTTCAGATCAGGGACCATGTATTCAACGGGCCGGTTACATTAACATTCTGGAGGCATCCGGAAAGAATGCAAAGGAGATTATAATATGGAATACAGAGAAAGAATCAGTCCCTTTGTTAAAAATATACATAATGATGAACAGACAGGCCATGAATCCGGGATCAGGCAGATGACCGGAATGCCGGAAGGACAGAACGCCGGTAACATTTCCAGTCAGGCTTTCGGGAGGGGTATGTATTCGTATTACCAATATCCATATCCTGGCCCATATTACCAACAGCCATGTCCTGGCCAGTATTTCCTGGATTCGTGGTATCTCCCGTATTATGCGGGTTCAGGCATCTGCACTATGGGCAGTCAGGGAATGGCGGATATGGCACCTATCCTGGGCTGTATCACGGGAAGTGCCCCCGGTGTTTCCCTGGAAGTATCTGTAGTAGGGGTGAACAATGACAGAGAAGAAACCATATTATATTCAGCTGATAAAGATGACAGTAGGCTGCCGGATAATGTGCAGCAGGAGAAGAAAGCAGAAAAATGTTCCGGGAAGAAGCAGAGAGGAACGAATGATGACTGTTTCCGGTTTTCGGAGAGGATGGTTTCCTTCCTGTCAGAAGGCATACTCAGAATATCCCCCAGTAAGGAATCTTATAAGGGGGAGACGGATCAGGTGTACGGTTTTGAGGAGGCAGGATATCTGTATTTACGGCCAGAGGATACTTTCGCATTTGTAGAGGGAAAAATGTATGAGGAAGACGGGCAGAGGCCAGTGCCAGGACGTGTGCAGTTAGAACACTTCTGGTTCCGGATGCAGGTGCTGGAGACCGGGAATAAGGAAAAGTCCTCGGGTTATCGAAAAAAGATTACAGTGGCAGGGAAAAGGCAATACTACTGGGCCATAAAAAAGGAAAAACTGTACCAGCTTACAGCAGAAGAAAGAAGAAGGATGGAGCGGTTCACTGCTGACTGGGACCAGAAGAAGATTATTGTACTATAAACATCAGGGGAAAAATGGACGGAAAACATTTGACAGTGGTTTCTGTGTGGAAAAGTCCTGAAACTGAACGATATATTATATCCATGAACCAGGGCCTTGGAGAAAATGGTTCTGTATCAGTTTAAAAGACAGATTAAGAATACACAAGGAGGATGGGAAAATGAGAGTATATACTGGTTTATTTATATGATGGTAACAAGCCAGTTATCCGGCATATCCGGCAGCGGCAGGGGATCTGACTCAGGCAGGCGTAAGAGTGAAAGAGCAGGTAACTGCAAAGAAGATAAAGCCAATAATTTGAAAGGAGCAAAACTATGGACCGGAGAATTAAAAAGGAGATTCCGTTATGGGAAAAGTCTAATTTAACAATAGAGGAAGCTGCGTTGTACTCAGGAATCGGGCAGACGAAGCTGCGCGAACTGACGGATCATAAAGATTGTCCGTTTGTCTTGTGGAATGGCACGAAAAGGCTGATAAAGCGGCGAAGACTGGATGAGTACACAGACCATGTAAGTGTTTTGTAATCATTAATAAATACCTTGTAGATTTTATCATTGAGAAAGGGGCTTCCAAATGGTATAATATTCATTATAAAGCCCCTTTCTGGCATAGTCAGAAAGGAGAAGCAGTGTTACGGAGAAAAGATGATAAGGGCCGGGTATTAAGGGACGGAGAGATATTTCGGCCAAAGGAACAGCGGTATATGTACCGGTACACCTCCACGGATGGGAAGCGTCATGCGGTGTATGCTGCGGACTTGAATGAACTTCGCAGAAAGGAAGAGAAAATCCAGAAGGATATTGTAAACGGAATCCGGATCGGGGAGGATTCCGTCACGTTAAACAGTATCTATGAAATGTGGAAAAAGGATAAAACCTCCCTTAAACAGACAACAAAGAGCAATTATATTTATATGTATGAACACTTTGTGCAGAACGATTTTGGAAAAAGAAAGATCAGGGATATCCGAAAATCCGATGTCAGAAGATTTTATAATGGTCTTTTGGATGCAAAGAGCATGAAGGTCAATACCCTGGATGGACTGCATACAGTGATCCACCAGCTGTTTAATCTTGCAGTGGATGACTGCTATATTGCGAAAAATCCAAGCGACGGGGTAATGGGCGAGTGCAAAAGATCCCATAATCTGGATGCTCCTAAAAGGCATGCACTGACAATCCCCCAGCAGGAGGCGTTTGTCGGGTACATCCGTGAGCATGCAAAATACCGGCACTGGCTGCCACTGTTTACAACATTTCTTGGCACTGGAATGCGGGTTTCAGAACTTGTAGGGCTGCGCTGGGAAGATATCAATCTGGAGGAAGGATATATAGAGGTCAACCATAACACTGTGTATCACCAGCGGGAAAAAGGGAAATGCTATTTTTCTGTATCAACGCCAAAGACAGAAGCGGGCACGAGGATTATTCCCTTGCTCCCGGAAGTGAGGAAGGCACTGGAAGATGAAAAGGAGCACCAGAAAGAGGTGGAGGTCAGCTGTACGGCCAGTATTGACGGGTACACTAATTTCATATTTCTGAACCGGTTTGGCAATATCCATAATCCGCAGACCATCAACCGCACAATCAAAAGGATTACCATTGCCTATAATGAGCAGGAGATGGAGGCAGCAGATATGGAAGGCCGGGAACCGGTTCTGATACCGCCATTCAGCTGCCACAATCTGCGCCACACCTTCTGCACCCGGTACTGTGAAAATGAGACCAATTTAAAGGTAATCCAGGAAATCATGGGACACAAGGATATTGCAACGACCATGGAGATTTATGCCGAGGCCACAAAGGATGCAAAGGTAAAATCCTTTGGAAATCTGGAAGGAAAAATCAAAATATCGTAATGGTCCATTGAAAGGAGGAAAATGTTATGTCAGCAGAGATCCATCCATTACTCTGTGAATACGTGGAGGAAGTACGCAAAATATATGGGAAATATCTGAAATCTGTGATTTTGTATGGCTCCTATGCCAGAGGGGATTTCCGTTCGGACTCGGATATTGATATTATGATACTGGTAGATTTGACTGATATGCAAATTAAGGATTTCCGGCATCAGCTATCCGGGATTACTTACGATTTTAATGAGAAGTATGATCTGGATATCAGGCCGATTGCAAAAAGTAATGCGCATTTCAAAAAATGGCTGGGTGCCTATCCCTTTTACACGAATGTGCAGAATGAGGGGGTGGAAGTATATGGGACAGCCTGACCAGGGGACAGTCAGAGATTTGGCGTGTTACCGGATTGAAATTGCCCGGAATGACCTGCGGACAGCATGTATGCTTCTGGCAGAGAAGGAGTATAGAGCGGCAAATAACAGAGCCTATTATGCAATTTTCCATGGAATCTCAGCAATCCATGCACTTGATGGAAAAGCATATAAGCGGCATAAGGATACACTGTCAAATTTTAATAAGGATTATATAAGAACAGAAATTTTTCCTAAAACCTTTGGACGAAAAATTATTGAGGCAGAGGAAATCCGTCATGCCAGTGATTATGATGATTTCTATATTGCCACAAAAGCAGAGGCTGAGGAACAGATCGCAACAGCAAGAGAGCTGCTGGAACTGATAGAAGCTTACTGCCTGGACCGGATGGGAAAATAATCATGATCAAAGCATATGCTGTAGCGTCAGACGGTTTGACACCAGATGACACCAATTTGACACCAGATTTGAAAAAATTATAAGAAACTGTATAGGATTATGCAGGGAGCCGTCTGGAAAAAGGCTCTGGAAATTAGCGTTTACAAGGATATGCGAGGCTATAAAAAAGGTAAATTCATTTCCCGACAATGAAAACGCTTGGCGGAAAAGACCAGTAAAATCAAGGGTTTGCGGACTTAAAGCTAGTATGGTACGACAAGAGTACGACAAAATAAACTCTCTTAAAGGGTTAAAATAAATGATTTTAAATTAAACTCGTGTCAGTTCAAGTTAATATTTTGTACGATAAGGACATTTTTCTAAAAGAAAATTTTAGAGAAGTGTCCT
>CAJTOW010000008.1:0-50193 GCA_910577655.1 uncultured Lachnospiraceae bacterium
GCGATTCCAAATGGCCGTATGCCGTAACAGTTCAAGGGGTATCTGAACTGTTACAGATTAAAGGTAACACCCCAGACGGACCATCTCCTTGCCCGATTTACCGCCCGTCTGGACTGTTACCAAGTTATCAAGGAGGATTATCTTATGTTCAAACCAACAAAGGCAGGTTTTGCCGCTGTTCTGGCTGGCATGATGCTTCTCAATAGCACAACTGTTGCATTTGCTGCTCCAGAAGATTCCGGAGCGCCGGCCGTCGCCTTCGAGAGTCCCGGCAGCAGCGGACAGACTCCCGCAGAGGGCGGCGGACAAGGCTCTGCCGGAGGCTCCAGCGGTGTGGTCACGGCAGGCCAGACCCGCCAGACCGAGGATGAGGGCGGCCCTGGAGCCGCCGGTTCTGCAAACTCACCGGGCACATCCGGCATTATCACAGTCCCCGGAGGCGGACAAGCCCCCGAAGGCAGTCCGCCCACGGACAATACGGCCCCGGGCACTGTAATCCCCGAGGGCGGCGACTCTTCCCAGGGTACTGCCACTCCCGAAGGCAATGAGGGTACCGGGGCCCCGGATGCAGGCAGCGGAGAGCTGAGCCCGGAGCAGGCTGCCCAGCTGGAAGCAGAGCGGGCCGCCGCCGAGGCGGAAGCCAGCACACTGAACAATCCGCTGGTTGCCCCTGACCGTGAGCCCCGCCTTCAGACCGCGATCCTGATGAACAGTATTCCGGACTGGTCGGGAGGCTTTGTCAATGACCAGGAGATCTATGGGGACGGGCAGTCCTTCAGCTCCGTATGTACCTTTATTGAGAACATCCATGGCAATGTACTCTACCGCACCTACAACTCCACCACCGGCTGGTCTGCCTGGGCCATGAACGGACAGCAGTCTGCCATGCCGGGCGGCCTGATCCCGGTTGAGGCCATCCAGTACCGGTTCGCCGGTCCGGTTGCAGACAAGTACGATCTCTATTACCAGACCATTCTGGATGACGGCTCCCGCACCGGCTGGGCAAAGAACGGCGAGACCGCCGGAACCATGAATACAGGTAATTACCTGATCGGCTTCCGCCTTGCCTTCTTTGTGAAGGGTACGGTGGATGAAGCCACCATAGACCGGGAGCGTATCCTGGTATCCACCCATCCCGATGGGGTCCAGGTGGTCGACGGCGCCCTGCGCTACATAAATGGAGACGGCTCCAGCTTCACCGGGTGGGGCTGGTCCGGAGCTGACGGCAACGACCGCTATTATTTCGTGGATTCTGTCCCGGTGACCGGATGGCATTATATTGACGGATACAAATATTATTTCCAGGAGGACGGACGGCTGCTCAGTGACGTGGAGCCAGTCATCGGCCCCGACGGCCCCTTCTCCATCCGGATCAACAAGGAAATGAACTGCATGACCATCTATGCCAAGGATGGCGACAATGGGTTCATCATTCCTGTAAAGTCCTTTTTGACCTCCGTGGGGGACGATACCCCCGTGGGCACCTTCAAGACCCCGGAGAAATACCGCTGGCGCCTGATGATCAACGATGTATACACCCAGTATGCCACACGGCTGGGAGCAGGTCTTCCGATCCTGATGCATTCCATCATTTATGACGCGCCCAATCCATACTCCGTATGGGCCAGCACCTACAACAACATGGGGATCGCCCGGTCCGCCGGCTGTATCCGGCTGGTTACCAGTGATGCCAAATGGGTGTATGACCACTGCCCTGTCGGAACCTCGGTCACCATATACAATAATCCCACTCCGGGTCCCTTTGAACGTCCCACCATCGCGGCGGAAATTCCTTTCGAACAGACCTGGGATCCTACAGATCCCAATGTGACAGAGGAAGGGATCGCGGCCGAGACGGCGCGGATTATCGCCAAGTTTAACCCATAGACAGCTTTCCCGGAACGTGTCCGGAATGTCCACTCCTGCCCCCGATGCTTTTGGGGGCAGGAAGGCGGGCTGACTGGTCTGTCACTATCAGCCCCTTTTATATGCAGGAAGGAATATTATGGAAGCATCAGTTTCTAAGGATCCAACCGGAAATATTTTAAAACCCCCGCGTGATCTGTCCCTGGATTTTCTTAAAGGGGTTTCTATTATTTTAGTGGTTTTTTTTCACAATCTCCAGTTAAATCCCGACAGTATTCTGGATAACATTTTTATGATGTGGGGCAATGTAGCGGTTCCGGCCTTTTTTCTGGTGTCCGGGGCACTTTTTTTCACCCGCCCGTTTAGCTGGAAGCATCATATACAGCATATCCTGCGTTTCTATCTGGCCCTGACAGGGTGGAAGACTGTCTACCTGGTCATCTATCATTTGGGCGGAGTTCCTGTGCCGGTCTCTAAGCGGGAGCTTCTGACCTATCTGCTGTTGTTTGGAGATATCAATGGAATCGCAACCGGGCATCTGTGGTTTATTGTGGCAATGCTGACCGTCCTTCTGGCAGCTCCCATTCTCCGTATTTGTATGGAGCAGGACAGGAAACTGACAATCTACCTTATGGCAACATGCTTTTTCTTTAACCAGCTGCTGACAGACGCGAATCTGATAAGTACCTCCCTTGCCCGCCTTCTTGGAAAAGGGGCCTGGGATCTGTCTGTTTTTGGAGAAATCAATCCCTTCAGCTTCCGGTACTCCAATTATATGTTTTACTATATGCTGGGAGCGTTTCTCCAGAAAAAGAAGAATGAGAAGACCATTTCTCCTAAAACAGGCGTCTTCATGACAGCCGCAGGTATATCGGGGCTGGTATTGATCAAGTATCTCCAGTCAGGTACCTTCCGCTGGCAGAGCACTCATCTTGTCAGCGGCTACTACTGGATTTCCACTGTCCTGGCAGCAAGCGGCATGTTTTTGTCTGCTGCCCATATTCCCTTTCATTCCTCCAGGCTTTTGAAGGGTTTTTCTAAAATTGTCGGAACATCAACCCTGGGGATTTTCTATTTGCATATGCCCCTTATCTTTGTGCTGACGCCCCGGCTTTTTATCCGGATAGCTGCTTATAACGGCTGGGTAGTCAATCTGCTGGAAAGTCTGTTTATGGTGGCCATATCCTGTATGATTGTGTGGACCGGGCGGAAGCTTCCGGTCATCCGTTATCTGTTCTGAAGCCGTATTCCGGTAACAGATTTCACAGAACCTCCTTCGCCATCTCCGCCAGGGCCCTGGCTGCCCGGGACTGATAGGTGGCGTAGGGACGGGCCAGGGCCAGCTCCAGCCAGATACCATCCTCCCCCAGGGACAGATAGACCGTATCCTCATGGGGCTGGGCACATGAGCGATAGGTGAATGCCAGACCAACGCCGGTTCTTCCCATGGAGGCGGCCAGGTCGGCAGTAATGGTGGTATTGTAGGCCGGCGGATTGATCCGCGCCTTTTTGAACTGCTCCCTCCCTATCTTCCCAAGAATCGTATCATAGTCGCTGAGTATGTACTCAAAATCTGCCGTATCCCTTACATCTACCCAGAATCCTGCCCCATCCTTCTTTGGATGGGCATATTCCATAACCGGATGGTCCTTATGGGTGACCAGCAGGATCTCGTCCTTTTTGAGAAATTCCGTCTCCTGGGTCAGGCGGGTCAGGGGAAGGGCCACGATGGCCAGATCAAGGCTTCCCTCTACCAGCATTTCTTCCAGGGCCATGCTGTTGCCCTCCACGATCTTCACCTGGATCCGGGGGTATTTCTCATGAAAGGCTTTGAGAAGTCTGGGTACCATATGCCTGCCCCTGAAAGAGCTGATTCCAAAGATCACGCTGCCGCTCTTTAAATCTGCCATATCATCCAGCTGCGCCTGGACCAGCCGGTAATGCATCAGGATGGTACGGGCATTATCCACAAACAGATTCCCCGCTGCCGTGGGACGGATCCCGCGGGAGGTGCGCACAAACAGATTCACTCCCAGCTCGGCCTCATACTGTCTCAAAAATTCGCTGAGACTGGACTGGGCCATATAAAGCTTATCTGCCGCCCTGGAAACGCTTCCCTCATCTGCCAGGGTCACAATGTATTGAAGTTCTTTTAGCTGCATATCTTCTCCTTCCTGAAAATCCATAAATCTGTCACACAATTCCGGCAAACTTTCATGAGCCACGCATTGTATTACTATCGGAAATTCCGATATACTATATAGAATATTTTCCGTTTTCCGAACACTGAATTCATTATATAATGGGCCTACAACAAAAACAAGAGCGTATTTGAAGATGCAGGAGGAGGAAATGAGAATGGCAAAGGTTTCATTAAAGGGTGTCATCGACATGCATGTACACTCAAACCCGGATTTAAGACTGAGGGCTTATGACGACTTCGAGCTGATGGAGGCAGGCATCCGTGTGGGGGCGCGTGCCATCGTCATCAAGACTCACCAGGGAACCACCATGGACCGGGCCTATCTGTGCAACCGCCACAACAAAATCGTCCATGGGGATACCAATGATTTCACCATGTTCGGCAGTATCACCATGAACCGGGTAGTGGGCGGGATCAACCCCAAGGCTGTGGATACAGCCCTGAAGCTGGGAGCGAAAGTAGTATGGCTTCCCACCCAGTCGGCCCGTGGGCATATGAGCAAGATGAACCAGGATACCAGCACCTGCGTGGAGGTGGTACAAGACGGAAAGATCGTGCCGGAGCTTAAAAGTGTCTTCCAGCTGATCAAGGATCACGACGCGGTCCTGGGTACCGGACATATCTCCCCGGAGGAAGCATTTGTCGTGGTGGAAGCTGCCAGGGATATGGGGATCAAAAAGGTCGTGGTCACCCATCCGGAATGGTGGATTGTGGGCATGAACGTGGAGGACCAGGTTCGTCTGGTCCGGGACTATGATGTGATTCTGGAGCGCTGCTTTGCCCAGAATATGGGCGGCGGAAAATACAAGAGCAACCTGCCGGACAATCTGGAGATCATCAAAACCGTAGGCTACAAGAATGTCATGGTAGATACGGATGGCGGCCAGACGGAGAATCCCTTCTGGGAGATCGCCCTGGAACAGTACATGCAGTATCTTGCGGATCACGGGATCCCGGAGGAACAGATCCGCCATATGACACATACCATTCCGGCAGGACTGCTGGGCATCGAATAAGGAGGAGTCCACTATGATGAGTGCCATTATTATTGCTTCTATCGCAATCGCGGTATTTCTTGGATATAAGACAAAGATCAACACAGGATTCTTCTGTATCCTGTTTGCCTACCTGATCGGCTGCTTTGCCATGGGTCTGAAACCCAAAAGCCTCATCGGTTTCTGGCCCACCAATACCATGTTCGTCATCCTGGCAGTATCGGTATTTTACAATTTTGCCGCTGTCAACGGAACCCTGGAGAAGCTATCCAGCGCCCTGCTCTACGCGTGCCGCAGCTTCCCGGGACTGCTGCCCTTTGCGCTGTTCTTTGTGGCAGTCGCTCTCTCGGTTATGGGCGCGGCTTACTTTACCGTCCTGGCCTTCCTGGCTCCCATCACCATCCTGATCTGTGAGGAAGCCAACATGGACAAGCTGACCGGTGCCGTGGCCATCAACTGCGGCGCCCTGGCAGGGGGAAACTTCCCCACGGCTGCCCTGGGCGTGGTATTCCGGGGCCTGATGGATACTGCCTACGAATCCACCCCTGGCCTGCCGCCCCTGGATTCCTTCAGCTCCACGCTGATGATGTTCGGCTTTGCCATCCTGTTCTCCCTGATCCTCATCGCCTTCTTCCGCTTCGGCTTCAGGGGAAACCGGAATATCGGACAGGGCGTGGAGTTCAAGAAGCCGGAAGCATTTGACCATAAACAGAAGATCACCCTTTATCTCATGCTTTTGATGATGGCTGTAGTTCTGGTATTCCCGGTGCTGAAGCTTCTCATGCCTTCCAACGGCCTGATCGGCAGTATCGCCGGCAAGATCGATGTAGGCCTGGTGGCTATGTGCTTCACTGTGGCTGCCCTGCTCTTTGACCTGGCGCCCCAGAAGGAAGTCATCGCACGGGTTCCCTGGAATACCATCATCATGATCGCAGGTGCCGGTATGCTGATCGCCGTAGCGGTTGAAGCAGGTACCATTGAGGCTCTGTCCGCATGGATCGGCTCCAACGTACCTACTGCCCTGGTGCCCATCGCCTTCAGCTTCGTGGCTGCATTCATGAGCTTCTTCAGCTCCACCACCGGTGTGGTAGCTCCTGCTCTGTTCCCGCTGATCCCGGCCCTGGCCGCATCCACCGGCTTAAACCCGGCTGCCCTCTTCGCCTGCACGGTCCTGGGCGCCCAGTCCAGCGCCATCAGCCCCTTCTCCTCCGGCGGAAGCCTGATCCTTGGCTCCTGCGGAAATGAAGAAGACCGGAATATGCTCTTTAACCGGCTGCTGTTTGTGGCGGTTCCGGTCAGCGTGATTGCGTGCGCGGTGTATAATCTGGTTGTGTCTATGGTGCTTAGATAAGCAAACGTCCTAATACAAAAGGGACTGCCGGAAAATGACCCATGAACACAATATATCTGATGATCTCAAACAGATCATCAGATATATTGTGGATGTGAAACCATTTTCCGACAGCCCTTTTTGTAAATAATCTTAATAATTTTCAGACATGCCCTAATTCATCATACTCTTCTCTCATATTCTCTTCTCTGATTTTTAAATTTCCAAATCGACAAAAAAATGCTTCTTTTACATCCATATAAATATCTGTGTTTTGTATTCTTGGCGGCATTGATTTCCCTACAATCCTTCCAAATATACGCCTCTGACTGTCCCACAAAGGACGCAGTTCCTTTTGATTCAATGTTGCCTGAAGCTGCTTTAGTGCATGCTTTGTATCCTTCCCCTTGAGTTCTACCAGAATCACTGTACCGCCCTCACCCTTCAGTGAATCTTTAATCTGCAAAACATAATCACATTTATTTACAATGCTTGCCTCTGGATCTGTTATAATCCCCTTATCAATATGAAGCTTCAGGATTTCATAACGTGGAAATTTTTTACTTTGATCCAGAATATAGGTTTTTCCATTTTCCTCGCATTTGGCCTGAGATCTTATATCCAAAAACGCAATGCACTTTTTCTGGTATTCGTCACTGCCGCAGGGGGCTTCAGAGAGAGGATATTGATAAGCATCCTCTTTTTTCTGTTTGTTACTGGCTGCTTTCTTCGCCCTATTCTTTTCTGCTTTTTCTGATGGCGATATATGTTGTGTCTTCTCAACACATTCCTTCACTTTGTCACAGATCATCTTTTCTCCCGTTATTCATTCTATTGTACAATATTCTATCCATCCGCTCATTAATACTGTCTGATATTCCATCAATCTGCAATGCGTCAATCAGCCCTCTCTTCCTACTGACAATATTCCTCGGACATCCTGTTTCCGAGGAGATAAAATATGCCCCCACAGAGCCGGATACCAACCGGAACTCCTTGCAAATCACCGCATTCTCCGCACTTGTTTTCTTTTCATTTTCTCCGGAATAGATTAACAAATTAAACGCTGTAAGCATATAGGGACTATGTGTAGTAATAATCACCTGGCTTCCGTTGGAGTAAATCAGCAGCGCCGTCAACTGTGCAATCTTTTCCTGGGAATCCGGAAATAAATGTGACTCAGGCTCCTCAAAGACCAGAAATGTTTTTTCACTTTTTAGAATTGCCAGAAAAATAATATTCAGTGCCCAGACCACCTCTTGTTGTCCGGATGAACCAAACATTAACTTCACCCAGTGGTCTTTATCATAAAAGAGCTTCTCCCCATCCTTATCATAAACATAATCCGCACGCAATATATCATGAATCAACTGACATGCCAGCTCTACATCCCTATTACGAATCTGGCCTTTCACTGTCTTCAGATAATTTTGCACGATCTCATTCAGCCTGGATCCAAAACTCGAACGCATATTCCGAATATATTGCGCAAACTCCTGTGTAATCAGATCTGTCTGTGAAATATCAACCTCATTATCCAGATCCCACCGTTCAGACAGTGGAACTCCCTTTGATGCAATACCATCCGGCAGGGTTGCCAGAAGATTCCGGCCGGCTGGAATGTAAAGCAGCATATAATCGTCCCTGAATATTTGCTGAACCGTTCTTCTTGCTTTATCAATAAAACTTGTCTGCCCCAGAAAATTTACAGAAAAGGGATAATCACGGTTTTTTGCAGCAACACTTACTGCTTCCCGAATCATATTGCATATATCTTCCTTTAAAGCATTACTGAAGATAAATTTAGCATACCGGTCTTTATCCAGGCTAATTGTCACATAACGATCTGATTCCTTTTCGTAATCATAGCGGATCTTAAAGTCTTCCATGTGCTTGGTTGTTCCGAAGTAACCCAAAAATGGACGACGGATATATTTCAAAAAATTAACATATAATTCGGGTGTATAATAAAATTCCGTGCTTATAACTCTATCCAGATACTGCAGAAAATAATCTCTGATCTTCCTGCAAAAATATACTACTTTACTGAAAGTACTTTTTCCTGAAGCCTGGGGACCGATAAACACTTCCAGGCTTTTATCCAGATCAATATCCATCTCACTTATAGGCCCAAATCTCTTTATAGCAACATGGCGCATTGCCAATGTCTCCTTTCTCCAAAACAAATAATTTAGTCTTCCTTACCCCCAGTGCATACCCCAAACCTTGCCGCCACCCAAATCTCCACACGAATCCCCCAGAACCAGAGTCTGGCAAATACCTCCTGGAGCGGGTTTATATGAAGATAATGCTTCATATAATAAAGCTCACTCTCCTCCCGCAGCCGCTGACGGCGCATCTGGCTGGTGAATGTCTTACTGATGGAGGCGGAATGCTCATGCCCATAGCTGCAGTCCAGGCGCAGGATGCTGCGGTATCCCCTGGCCTTCATCCGATGGCCGAGAACCGCCTCCTCCTGGTACAAGAAGATCTCCTCGTCATAGCCACCCGCCTCCAGGAACCGGGCGGCGTCCACCATCAGCATGGAGCCGTGAACCACATCCACATACATGGCCCGTCCCGTCTGGAACCGTGAATCAGGATAATCAAAAAAACTCCCCAGCAGACGCCGGCTTACGGGCCCCATGGACAGAAGCTCTTTTGTAAAGCTCCGCAGAGGCCAGCCGTTGCGCAGGGTGCCGTATTGCCTGTCTTCCATTCTGGCGGTGACCACGGCTGCCTGGGGACGCTTCTCAAATGCCTGCAAAAGCTTTACAAGACAAGCTTCGGACACGGAGATATCAGGATTGGCGATGAGCACATGGGTAGCCTGATTGTGGTTCACCGCATAACGGACCCCCAGATTATTGCCAGAGCCATAGCCGCCATTTGCTTTTGCACAGATCACGGTCACCTTGTCATCTGCCAGAAGATGCAGGCGTTCTAAAGAGTCATCTGTGGAATGATTGTCCACCACCACGATCTGTTCCAGAATCTGGTAGTCGTGGATCTGGGCAATGAGGTTCTCCACAGTGGGGGCATCATTGTAATTGAGTATCACGCAGTTGAGCCTGGGTATCATTTTGCTGTTCCTTTCTGTCCGTCCTTTCTCCTATGGGGAATCGTCAGACACATAGCCAGGGTCTGAACAGGGGAGGTCTTATAAAACTGATTTTTCACAATGCTGACCAGTCTGGCCGGAGGTGTCTGCCGGGGAAGAGTAAGAAATGCCTTCAGCACCTTCTTCTGCTCCCTGGTCAGCTTATCATGGAACCTCTGGTCAAAGGCAGCAGCCTGGGCCAGCATACGCCAGTAGTTTTCCTGCACCTTTCTCTGGCGGCGAAGACGGTCTGCCAGTTCTCTGGCACTGCCGATGGCTGCAGCTCCCACCAGATTCTGGTCATGCTGCCGGTACTGGCTGAGAGGGCGCCTGACACAGCTGATCGTGCCGAAGCAGGATGCTGCCAGAGCGATCCACCAGTCATGCATGCAGCATGCCCTGGGCCGGGGCCAGACCAGGTTTAAAAGTGCCCTGTTCATCATCAGCGCGCCTCCTGTAACCGGGTTCTCCACCAGAATCTCCGGAAACATCACCCGCCCCGGATTGCAGCGGGCATAGGCAAAAAAGCTGGGGCTGATCTGCTCCAGCTTATAATCTGACACCTCCATATCCGAATGAACCAGCACCGGATGATCTGTCCCCAGCCGTGCTTCCAGCCTCCTGATCCTCCCCAGAAGAGTCTCCACTTTATCCGGGAACCATACATCGTCCTGGTCGCTGAGGAGTATGTAGGCACAGGCCTCATCCTGAAATGCCACAGAAAGGAGCCAGAAGAAATTGTCGGCGGCCGGACTGGAAAAGGCGGATGCTCCTTCTGTCTGCGGTTTTCTATGGTACCGCAGGGAAATCCGCTCCGGATACATTTCCTGGTAATCCTCCAGGATCCTTTGAGTGCCGTCAGTGGAACCATCATCAGAGATAATGATTCGGACCGGAACCGTCTGGCTTAAAATCGAGTCCAGCTGCTGCCTGACATAGGCTTTCCCCTGATAGGTTGCCATAAGAACTGTGACAGGCATTTCCTCATGAACCTTTTTTACTTCTATATTTTCAGATTTCATTCAACCTCCAACACGCTGCCCTTATGCCTTCTTCCATGGAGCCTGCACTCATTCTACGGTAGCCGGCGTCCTGCAAATCTATTGTTTACGTTCTCCCAGCATCCGCATCCCTATCCTTTTCCCAATCTCCCACCTGAGGGCCGGACAAATGACAGTTATATAATCCAGCATATGATAGGCCAGCATATAGAGCCGTTTGCCTTTTTCCCTTGGAGTTTTTGCCCATCTGGTCCGGGCCAGATACCTGTCATAGGCCAGACGGTAATGGTTCAGATTGCCGGCGATCCAGGGACGTTCGTCTCCCATATAATGGAGGATCACCGGATGTTTCTTCGCCTGGGTGAACTGCTTCTGCGGCACCTCCTTATAGACCGGCGCGTAGGCAGTCAGCGCCTTATAGGAGAAATACCGGTAATTGGGGAAAAAATTGTATCTGGGCGGCAGGGTGCGGATCCGGCCCTTCAGAACATGATTGATCACATCCTGGTCATTGGCCGGCAGACTGCCGCCTTGAGACTGGTAATACTCCATCATCCTCTTTCCCAGATGTTCCTGCCGCCAGACTGCCAGATCAATCAGAAGCATCCCGGCATTGTAGTAGGGATCCTCCCTGGAAAGGCCGATGATCTCCTTCACCTGGCGGTAGATGGTCGGCTCCTGGACGGCGCCTGCTACCATGGCCCCTAAAGGTGTCTTCCACAGATGCTTCAGACTGCAAAGCACCACGGTGTCGCAGTCCAGATAGATACACCGTTCCACTGTCTGCGGGAGCATTTCCCCAATAAAGAGACGGCCCAGGGTACTTATGTCGAAGCGTCCGGTATCCACCGGAAAGGGGATGCGCTCCTTTAAGCCGTCAAGAGCCGCATAGTGAATCGTCCGGCAATAACGGCGGGCAATAGCATCCAGCTTCCGGCGGCTGTCACTGCTGATCCCTGTATCCAGAATGTAGACATCTATCCCAGGGGCATCCTGGTTGCTGTCAAACAGAGAGCACAGGGAGACACCCAGATGGCGGGCGTAATGGTCATTGGATGCGTAGATGATATTCATACAATCTTTGTCCTTTTCTGCATACTATGGCATTCAAACAAGTATCTTCCTTCCTCCAAAAAGGCATAGGGGCCAGGAAACTTTAGGCATCAGAATTCTTCTGCTGTCCGTGCCAGGGCGGAGGCGATCACCTTGTCCATGTCATAGTATTTGTACTCGGCAAGGCGCCCTCCGAAAATCACGTGGGTCTCCCTGGCTGCCAGCTGGGCGTACTTCTGGTAGAGGGCCTGGTTCTTCTCATCGTTGACCGGATAGTAAGCCTCCATCCCTTCCTGCCAGTCAGCCGGATATTCACGGGTAATAACCGTCCTGGGCTGGGTGCCAAATTCAAAATGCTTGTGCTCTATGACACGGGTGTAGGGAGTCTCCCGGTCCGTGTAGTTCACCACTGCAACGCCCTGGTGGTTCTCCTCATCCAGAATCTCAGTCTCAAACCGCAGGCTGCGGTACTCCAGCCTGCCAAACTGGCAGCGGAAATAGGCGTCAATAGTACCGGTATAGACGATCTTCTCCCCCAGGGAATCATAGTGCTCTTTATTCTCCAGATAATCCACCCCGGTCTCGATATCACAGCCCTCAAACAGCTTGTCAATGATCACATTGTAGCCGCCGATGGGGATCCCCTGGTACAGATCGTTGAAATAATTGTTGTCGTAGGTGAACCGTACCGGGAGACGCTTGATAATAAAGGCCGGAAGCTCCTTACAGTCCCGGCCCCACTGTTTCTCCGTGTAGCCCTTCACCAGCTTCTGGTAGATATCGGTGCCCACCAGGCTGATGGCCTGCTCCTCTAAGTTGGACGGCTCCCCGGTGACCGCCTTCTTCTGCTCCTCAATGATGGCCCTGGCCTGGGCCGGAGTGCTGATGCCCCACATTTTGCTGAAGGTATTCATATTAAAAGGCATGTTGTACATCTCACCCTTATAATTAGCCACCGGACTGTTGGTATAGCGGTTGAACTCGGCCAGCCGGGTCACATAGTCCCACACAGTCCGGTCGCTGGTGTGGAAAATGTGGGCGCCATAACGGTGGACATGAATCCCCTCCATATCCTCACAGTATACATTTCCGCCGATGTGGTCACGCTTTTCCACCACCAGACAGGTCTTGCCGTGCTTTCTGGCCTCGTATGCCCATACTCCTGCGTATAATCCGCTTCCTACCAGTACATAATCGTATTTTTTCATGTCGGTTCCTTTCTTCTGTCCAAATATTCTACACAACGCCAGCTTCTCCTGCCGGGTCAGCTGCTTGATGGCCCATTCACGCTGCATGGCCTCCTGCTTCGTGGCAAAGGTCTCATAGTACACCAGCTCCACCGGCCGGCGGCTCCGGGTATACCTGGCCCCCTTCCCCTGGTTGTGGGCCAGAAGACGGTCCTTGAGGGAGTTTGTCCAGCCGCAGTACAGAGTACCGTCGGCACAGCGGAGGATGTAGGTGAAATTCTGCTTTTTTTCTGTTTCCTGTGCTTCATCTGCTTTCATTGCTGCCTCCCGGGAATGTACAAAACGAAGCTTTTGATCATAATTAATTATGCCATGCCCGACAGATGGAGGATGTTTCCCATCTGTCGGGCATGCCGTTCTTTGCAAATATTATATGCTATTTCCAATACAATTACAAGGTACAATCTTTACTGTTCATGGGATGGATGTTCCGAGGGGGATCTGAACTGTTGCGAAATCCGGCTCCTGGACACTATGTAGGCGTCATTGGTGCTTGCAAGTTCACCAATGACGCCCAGGTTGCCCTGATCTATTTAAAGCACCAGCTGAATGCGGGTTCTCTCATGACGGGGCTTATTATTCCAGGAAAATGCATATTCCCTGCACTGTCAATCTGGTTATAGGAAGCCGTTTTGGCTTCCTATAATTATAGTATATCCGTTCCGCCCAAAAACGTGACAGGGAATTTTTAACGTTTCATTCAAACATTTGGCACACTATGGCATACCCCAAAAATGTCTCTGGCACTTTTCCGGCATACTGTGACATGCTGCCGAAATATCCCTGACACATCCGGGCTTTGGCTCTCACGCCTCCGGAATCTCTTTCAGCAGGATCAGACTGTCCCCTGGCACAATCATCCCCGAGGTCTTTCCGTTCATTTCCAGAATGGTGTTCCCGGTGGTGCGGAAGCGTTTTGCAATGTCCCAGAGGTTGTCGCCTTCCTGAACCAGGTAGCCGACGATGCCGGGCATCTGCTGCATCCGTTTCTCGTCCAAAGGCTCTAATTCCACCTGCCGGATCACATTCTGCTTCACCGGCTGGAGAACCAGAAGATCCAGGGATACCACAGCCTTGATCTCCACATTGTCGCCGCCGGTCATGACCGCGGTCAGCTGCTCAAAGCCTGGTTCCAGATACCAGATGCTGTCCTTCTGGATGCCTGGTACCTCAGCCTCATAATGGAAGGGCAAAAGCTCTGTGTGAACCTGCACCGGCTCCCGGTCATCATCCGTCAGATACAGCACCCGTACCTCCAGAACTCCGTCCAGTACCAGGGCATCCTCTTCCACGTAAGTGTCATCCAGCTTCACGGTTCCCGTGCTGTGGCATACCTGCAGAACCCGACGGTGCCCGGAGATGGGCACCTTCTGGGCCAGCTTGCATTTCCCTGTATTCTTCATAAGGATCCGGTCAAAGACTGCCTCATCGGCATCAATCTTCAGCTCGTAATTGGTGGCATAGAGATCGCTTAAAAATTCCAGCTCCCGCTCTTCATACAGCCGTACATCCAGCTCCATGACCGCGTCCACCTCTACCTCCCGCATCTCTCCGTCATAGTCCGGCTTCTCCTCCAGGCCCTTGTGAACCAGGCGGACCGATATGGTGGGGATCATTTCCTCCACTGCCCCCTGCATCTCGATCTCTCCTGAGAAGGGCAGGCTTTCCTCCAGCCACTGGAGGGTTGTGCTCTCCCCTTCCCCCTCATAGGCGATGAAGATCATCAGGGTTCCCTCCAGATGGATCTGGCTATCCAGGGGACGGGTGGATACTCCGCTCAGACGCATTTCCGTCCACAGGATCCGGTCAATGGCCGGTTTGTTGCCGGAGAGGGTGATCACATCCTTGAGCCGGTAGGTGTCCTTCCGGCGCAGGGCAATGGCAGCCACATCTACTTTATCTTTCAGCAGCTCCATATTAGGCGCCGCTTTTCCCTCTGCCGGGTTGCAGCGCACATCCTCTGCCGCTTCTGTATCAAACAGCTCCTCTGCCTTGACCTCCAGCATAATAATTGCCTTCACGCTCAGTTTCCGGGAGTTGATCATCTCTGTGTTCAGGTCCTCAAGCTGCCAGGTGACACTGACGTAATTCTTATCCTCCAGCCCGGGGACATTGACATTTTCCTCAAAGGGGATCAGACCGCCCAGGGTCTGAAGCCCCCCTTCCTCTTTCCGGTACAGCACGTGGAAATCAAGCTTTCCACGGACAATGGCCCTCTCATTCTGGATCTTCACCGGCTCCAGCTGCAGCTCCCCGGCATCCAGGATCACCTCTGCCATGTCATTCATGGTGTCCGGCACAATGAAATCATCATCCAGGGTGATCTGTGTCTCCACCCGGTTCTTCCACCGGTTCATATGTATATTCTGCTTCACCAGCTCCAACATAAAAGCACCCACCTTAACTTTCTATTTTCCGGTTCATAGGCCAGCACGGAGCATGTCGACAATTCTGCACCGGCGCCGTTCTCCATAGAAAGTTTATGTGGATGCTTCAGGATTTATGCCCATCCGGATAAAAACCATAAAACAGCGCCTATGCAGTCTCCTGCATAAGCGCCATTCCTTAACAGCCCCACAAGGCTGTCCTCTATTATAAATATTGCTGTCTGCCGGCCCCGGCAGGCAGTCGCCTGGGCCGCCATTTTCAATCAGCTTACAGCAGCTTATCCACCTCAGCCATAAGCGCTTCACCCAGAGCCGCAGACCTGGCATCTGCGTCTTCCAGGGATGTTCCCTTGATACCATAGTAGAACTTGATCTTGGGCTCGGTACCGGAAGGACGGATGCACAGCCATGCATTGTCATTCATATCATAATACAGCACATTGGAGGACGGAAGGCCCGTAGGAGTCACGGTGCCGGTAGCCATATCCTTGACTGTATCCAGCTTGTAATCCCGTGCTGACAGCACCTTGTATTCACCGAAGCCCTCCGGTGTATTGTTCCGGAAGTTCTCCATAATGGACTGGATCTTGGCCAGACCTTCGATGCCGGACAGACCGATGGACTTGACCGCATCTTTGTAGTAGCCGTATTTCTCATACATGGCAACCATGGCATCCCACAACGTCATGTTCTTGGTCTTGTAGTAGGCAGCCGCCTCGCACAGTGCGACGCTTGCGGAGACCGCGTCCTTGTCGCGGGCATAGGTTCCGATCAGGCAGCCGTAGCTCTCCTCCAGACCGAACATGTAGTGGCCCACTCCGGTGCGCTCTTCTTTAAGCACCTGCTGGCCGATCCACTTAAAGCCGGTCAGGCATTCCACCAGCTTGCAGTTGTAGGCAGCGGCCACAGCATCCACCAGGTTGGTGGTCACAATGGACTTCACCACTTCGCCGTCTGCCGGGATCTTGCCGGCAGCCGCCTTCTGGCTCAAAACATACTCGCACAGCAGAGAACCGGACATGTTGCCGGTCAGCGGGATATACTCGCCGGACTTATTGTCCTTCACATAGACGCCCAGACGGTCTGCATCCGGATCGGTAGCCAGTACCAGGTCCGCGTCGATCTTCTTTGCCTGTGCAAGGCCCAGGGCAAATGCTTCCGCGGCCTCCGGATTCGGATAGCTGACTGTGGGGAACTCGCCATCCGGCAGCTCCTGCTCCGGAACCACATATACATGCTTGAATCCGATCTCCTTCAGTACACGGCGTACCGGTATATTGCCTGTGCCATGAAGCGGAGTATAGACGATCTTGATCTGATCCTGCATCTTGTCAATGGCGTCCTGGTTCACCACCTGGGCCTTGACATTGGCGATATATTTGTTGTCGATCTCTGCGCCGATCACCTGGTAGAGGCCGGATGCCTTGGCATCGGAAGCGGTCATGGTCTTCACGGTAGACAGATCCTCAATGGCCAGAACCTCCTCGGTCACGCCCTTGTCGTGAGGCGGAGTGAACTGCGCGCCGTCCTCCCAGTATACCTTGTATCCGTTGTACTCCGGCGGATTGTGGCTGGCGGTGACATTGATCCCGGCGATACAGCCCAGCTCCCGTACCGCAAAGGAAAGCTCCGGAGTGGGACGCAGAGACTCGAACTTGTAAGCCCGGATCCCATTGGCGGCCAGGGTACGTGCTGCTTCATCTGCAAACTCCGGTGACATCCGGCGGGAATCATAGGCGATGGCGACTCCCTTGTCAGCGCCTCCCTGCTTGATGATGTAGTTGGCCAGTCCCTGGGTAGCGCGGCGGACCACATAGATATTCATGCGGTTGATACCGGCGCCGATGATGCCGCGCAGGCCGGCTGTACCGAATTCCAGATCCATATAGAAACGCTCTTTAATCTCGTTCTCATTGCCTTCGATCGCTTTCAGCTCCGCTTTGGTCGCCTCGTCGAAGTACGGATTGGACAGCCACTCCTGGTAGATCTTCATATAGTCCTTCATAATTAAAATACTCCCTCCTGTATAATATACTGGCTTTATTATATAACAAGGCGTCCAAAAAAGGAAGAAAAAAGCCACAGAAAATACAGGGGAATTATTACTTTACTCCCCTGACCGGCCATGGTATACTGGAATCCATAGTGTGTCTGAAAGATGCCGTAAACATTTAAATGAACATTGGAGGAACGGTTATGGAACGGAAAGATCTGACAGCTGGCCCAGTATTTTCGACCATGTGCCTTTTTGCATTGCCGATGATTCTTGGGAATCTGCTGCAGCAGTGTTATAATATTGTGGATACCTGGGTGGTGGGACGCTATATCGGTCCCGGCGCCCTGGCTGCGGTGGGGTCAGCCTTTGCGCTGATGACATTCCTGACCTCGGTTCTTCTGGGGCTTTGTATGGGCAGCGGGGTGGTATTTTCCATCTGCTTTGGAAGCCAGGATGAGGAACGGCTTGAACGGGGAATCTGCTCTGCGTTTCTGCTGGCCTTTGCCATCGCTGCTGCCCTTACTGCTGGTTCCCTCCTGCTGGTGGATCCGGTTATCCGATGGATGAACATTCCCCTGGAGATCGTAGACATCACCAGGGATTACCTTCTGCTGGTGTTCTGGGGGATACCAGCCATTGCCCTATACAACTTTTTCGCTTCCTATCTCAAGGCCCTGGGCAATTCTGTGGTTCCGCTGGTATTTCTGGGGGTGGCTACGGTGGTCAATATTGTGCTGGACATTGTGCTGGTGGCCGTCTATCCCCTGGGGACCGCCGGCGCTGCCGCTGCCACTATCACCGCCCAGTACCTGTCTGGCCTGGGGATCGGAATCTACACCTTTGTGAAGGATCCCGGCCTGCGGCGGACTTTCCGCCATTTCAGAATCCAAAAATCCAGCCTGGAAGAGATCACAAGCTATTCGCTGCTGACTTGTATGCAGCAGTCTGTCATGAATCTGGGTATCCTTATGGTTCAGGGACTGGTCAACAGCTTCGGCACTGCGGTGATGGCGGCCTTTGCCGCGGGGGTGAAGATCGATGCCTTCGCCTACATGCCGGTGCAGGAGTATGGAAACGCATTTTCCACTTTTATTGCACAGAATATGGGTGCAAAGCGGGCTGACCGGGTCACTCAGGGAGTCTGCTGCGGCGTGATCACCGTAGTCGGCTACTGTATCCTGATTTCTATGGTCCTCTGGTTCCTGGCGAAACCACTGATTGTGATTTTCATTGATCCGGGAGAGACGGCCATTGTGGGCGAGGGCATCCGGTATCTCCATACCGTGGGCCCCTTCTACTGTGGGATCGGATGCCTGTTTTTGCTCTATGGACTTTACAGGGCCATCGGAAAACCGGCCATCTCTGTAGTACTTACGGTGATCTCCCTTGGCACCCGGGTCGCGCTGTCCTATACCCTCTCCTCTGTGCCGGAAATCGGCGTGGCAGGCATCTGGTGGTCCATTCCCATTGGCTGGGCGCTGGCGGATCTGGTGGGATTTCTGTGTTACCGCAGGAACAAGGAGAAACTGATTGGGGGAACAGGAGTTTAAAGCATGTCTGAAAATTGCTTTCTGTCTGCTGTGCCTTCCGCCTTGCAAAAGATCTGGGCCAAATGAAGGAAGCGCAGCAGGCTGTGTTTCCTTTATCTGGCCCAAATATGCCGCAATGCGGGAGGTGCAGATTGCTGTAACGAATTTTCAGACACACCCGGAAGCGTGTCTGAAAACATCTGGTACTACGCCCTGCCCTTTTAAAAAGGATTCAGGAAAATCCCTTCCTCACCGTATCTTCTCCAGAAACTGATTCCGGCATTCCTGCTGGCTCTCCAGTTTTTTCAATTTCTCCACATTTTTTGCCGGAATCCATGTCTTTCGGGCATTGTTATAATAATTCAGCTGCTTCCAGTATTTCTCCGGATAGAGGAACAGATAATACAGACTCTCCCTGTCCTCAGGCTCTAAGGGCAGCACCGCGTCATACCGCTGCATCATAGCCAGCCCCAGCTGCTCCCCCCAGCCATGCTTTTCCATGGCTTTCCGCATAAAATGATACAGATCCCGCATCTGGTTCCCCCGGTGCATCTGGGTGAATTCCACAAAGGCCACTTCTCCGGGCCGCATCAGGATATGATGCTGGTTCAGATCTCCATGGCACAAAAAAAGCCGGTCCTGCCCATGTTTCTTCCCAAGTGACTCCAGCCCCTCCTGCGCCCGCAGTGCCTGCTCATAGAACATACCGAAATTCTGCATGACGCACAGTTCGAATTCATTTTTCTTGCGTTTTCCACTGATATAGTTACGGACCCGTTTCATCTCACGGCTATGGCGGTTCATCTCCTCCGCCAGGGCCGGAGGCTGCATGGAAGCCAGATCCCAGCTTTCCTGCCACACGACAGTGCGCAGAGCCTGGTGCAGTCTGGCGATCCATTCCACCGCCTGCAGCACCTCCCAGGGTTCCTTTAGATTACACTCTCTATCCAGGTACCAGTCCTTCAGAATATATTTGGTCCCGTCTTCCGCCAGGGACAGGATGGCATTTTCCCTATTCCGGGTATACTGATCCACGAACCGGATTCCCTGCTGCTTCAGCCCGTCCAGAATACTCTCTTCAAATTCCAGACGTTTCACGCTCCCGCGGTATTCACGCAGCAGCCGCACCCCGTCCGCCCACTGGCAGATCCAGGCGCCGCGCCCTTTACGGACTTCTGCCAGCTCTCCATCATACTGTTCCAGAACACTTACATAATTGTCATTCAAGCACAACCCCTCCACTCTTACCCGGCTACTTTCAAGGTATGAATCTGGAAAGAGGTTTATGATTTTATTTGTCTTTGCTCAGGGCCGGAATTTCCCATAAGACTTCCCTGGCAGCATACCTCCCCGGTAGGTAGCCAGTTCGCTGACCGTCACCAGCTGGAAGCCCCGTTCAGTCAGTGCAGGAATGATGGTGTCGCTGGCCTCTGCCGTGGTATCGTAGAGGTCATGCATCAGGACGATATCCCCGTCCTTCACATGATCCAGCACTGCTTTGACCGTACTCTCCGGATCTCTGGTCTTCCAGTCCAGGGTGTCTATAGACCACATAACAGCAGGCATGGAGATGGCGCCCACCACCCCCATGCCTGCTTCATTCTGAACACCTCCGCAGGGGCGCATCAGCACCGGTGTCACCCCGCAGGCATCTGCCACAAGCTGGTTGGTCCGCTCCAGCTGGCTGGCCAGCTCCACCGGATCTACCTTATTCATCAATGTGTGATCGTAGGTATGGTTCGCCACCTCACATTTCTGTTCCACCATCTGCCGGATCACATCCTGGTTCTTCTCCGCCTTCTGGCCCACCATGAAAAATGTGGCCCGTCCGCCATATTCCTTAAGCTTTGCCAGAATCCGGGGCGTAGCATTTCCGGAAGGTCCGTCGTCGTAGGTCAGGGCCACCATGGGCCTGGAAGGATCAATATTCCCCGCATAGGACTCCTGGCCCTCCTGCCGCTTCACAATGGACATTTTCAGCCCATCCATACGCAGGCCCACACCTGACTGTCCGGCCTCCTCGCCGTTCTTCACCCAGTCGGTCCATTCATTATTCTGGAGGACACTGTAGAGGACATCATAGTACTGGGCCAGTTCCCCGGTCAGTTCCATGGCCACAGCCTCCAGATGCATGTCTCCGGTAATATCGCCTGACACCCCGGCATTGGCTGTCCAGTCCAGCCATCCCATGCCGCTCAGGTTCACACGGTAGCGGATGGTACCGGACATCTCCTCCGACTGGTTGTGAAGGGTCACCCGGATTCCGGTGATATAGCTGTCAGTGGGGGCCATGCCGTAGGCATTGTCCGCAAAGAAATCACTCCAGCCCTTGCCATGGACATAGATGCCATAGAGGGCTCCCATATCTGGCACTTCCTTTGCAGGCAGCTCATGCTGGAGCGCTACGGTCTCCCTGGGAAGGGCTGTCCGGAGTCTGTCTGGTGAAGTTTCAGTGCTTTCCCCAAATGCCTCTCCAGTACCGGTACCAGAAGCATTCCCGGAAACACCTGTGGTACTGGTTCCGGTATCTCCCACAGGAATCCCGCTGACTCCCAGGGAATCCGAGATGCCTTCGTTCATATCAGAGGCTATATTAGTACTGTCTTCTGAACCGTCTCTGGAGTACACACCGCTGCCAGAGCCAGACGTGATCCCTTCGCCAGTTTCCGGGGACAGCGTCTGGTCCCCATTGGTATTATAAAGTGTCCCGCCGCCCTCCGGACCTCCGGGACTCCCCTGGACAACTGCATCCGTACTGGTTCCGTCCCCCGGCTGCTGGCCCTCGTTTCTTCTTCTGTTTCCCCACACCGCAAACGCGGTCACGGTGCACAGACATATAATGAAAAAAGCAAGGCCCATGGCCGCTCTTTTTCTCTGTTTTTTCTGTCTCGCTGTCTGGCGTGTTCTGCGCTGATGCATCTCCTGATTCGTCATATTGTAATTCTCCCAGGTTCTGATTCTATGATAGTATTGTAAATGAGATTATTTTATAAAGCAATAGGAATTTAGTCAAGTGGCAGACATATCCAGTTTGTTTGTTACACTTCAGATAGTTATTATTCACGGGGTAGTTGTTCCGAAGGGTGGACTTTGGAAAAAGACTTCCCCGGATTGCGGGTTTCGGATGCAATTCGGGGAAGTCTTTTTCCAGAGCTGGTATCTGCCAGCCAGGAAACAATAGCCGGGTCGCCAATAGTAATGTTTGTTCTATATGTCAGACCGATACTCCTATTTCTGACACCCCTTCATCCCACTCTTCCCGGTACAGCCAGAACATCCGCAGCCACATCCCGGCTTTCCCGCTCTGGCATCCTTCACCTTCTTCCAGATAATCGCAGCTACCGCTGCCACAACTACAATACCAATCACCAAATCAGCCATAAAACACTGCCTCACTTTCTCTCACATAAAGCTTCCGGAATTTTGTACAGCAGGAAAACAGCTATCCAGTCCTGATCCTCTTTGGACAGCACCTCCTGCTACATTTCTCATAATAATCCATTCTGTTTTGTTTGTCAATGATTTTGATATTCATTATCATTTATGGAGTGTTTCTTGTAATAGTCAACCAGCTAATAGATTTGTCATTTACTATAGATAAACGTATTTTCTTGTGGTAAAATAAATACAGAAAGAGGTGATAATTATGATCAATGTATGGATTGATGAGTTTACTCCTTGTTTAAAAAATACCAATACTGGCGAACTTGTTCAAACAGAAGTGATTCGAATACGAAGAAAATCGTTCCTGAGAAAATACAACAAAAAGAACGGCTGGTATACTAATTGGGAAAATCTTGCCGTTGAAAATGAGATATATGCCTTAGTCGTTGAAGGCTCTGTTGATATTCAGGGGCTTGTCGCAGTCACACGCAACGAAGATATGCAGGCATTATATGTTAGCTGGATGTGCGCCAGTCCTGAAAACAACAAACAATTAACAGATTCTGTGAAGTATTCTGGTGTAGGAGGGCATCTATTTGCCATAGCTGTACAAAAATCCATTGACTTTGGATATGATGGTTATTTATATGGTTTTGCCGCAAACCAGGATTTACTGGAACATTATGTAAAGGCTTTTCATGGAGAGGTTATTGCCATTCTCCATCCATATCAATTTGCAATTGGAGAAGAGGCTGCAAAGGAAATTCTGGAGGTATATGACTATGAATGGACTGATGAAGAAATATAGAGAAAGTTTGGCGCAAACACCTGAACCTATCCTGCTTAGCCAATGCCCCAAAATCAAATTGGATTTGCGGGGATTAATGCAGTACGCAAAGGACAAAGGGGTAAAAGTCGCAGATTTAACAGAAAAAGAAAAGGTACGTTTCATAAAACAATAGTCCGAAGCCTATCTGAAATCTGGTAATTGCAGGCATCTGGTAACAGTTCACATAGGTCTGTGCACCTGCTGCGCTGACCGTGCGAAAACGTAATAGCCGTGGACATCCGGCCATCGCAAAGCGATTCTGATGGCCGGATGCCGTAACGGTTCAGGGGATATCCAGGCTTTCCCCCGCGTTGTCTCTGCTAAAACACAAACACCTCCCCATATCTCCCGTCATTCTGACGCATCGCCTCTCCCAGGGCCCCGCAGGGGCCGGAGGCGATCAGACTGCTGCACTGGGCCAGAAGACTGATGGAACAAAGGTACTCCGCCCCCAGACGGAAGCCTTTCCCCTCCTGCTTCTCCTTATGCAGCTCCACCAGAAGCTGCCCCGGCTCCACCGTATAGCGTTCCTGGTCTGTGCAGGTCAGACGGTCCCCATATCTGTCCTTCATCTGCTGGCAGATCCCGGCATCCTCCGTGGCCAGATAGATCCACCGGAACGGCCAGCGGCCATCCACCTCATCGATCTTCTCCATGACCTGCTCCACGGCAGCATGCTTCGGGTGGTTGGGCAGCGGATTCTTCACATAATCCGTTCCACGGACCAGCACGCCCAGAGTCTCCTCCGGATGGGGCAGAAAACGCTTCTGCCTGTCCTCTATATACGCCTTCACCTGACTGTTCCATATCCCCCCAGGCCACAGCATATCCTTCCCGGCAGACACCTGATCCATGATGTAACGGACCGTATTCATCAGGTTCATATTGGGCGACAACGCCACGTAGCTGCTCTCTTGTACTTCCTCCATGGTATAGCCACCCGGCTGGAGGAAAAATTTGTTCCATATATCATCCCCAGGATGATCCGAGTACATATTCCGGTCCGAGGAAATGATGGCGAATGCCGGGGCATATCCTCTGGCCAGAGCATATCTGGCTGCTGTAAATGCTTTCATCCAAATAGCAAACATCCCTTCCAGGGAAAATTTTCCGTCAATCAGGAAGAATCTGATCCCGGGATTCCTGACTCCCGGACGGGTCACATTGGAGAATAGGAACGTCAATGTCATAACCTCATCATAATACAGAAGCCCGCTCTCATAACGCTCTGTCCCCTCATTCTCCGGTATCCCTTCAACTACAGACAAAAACCCTTCTCCCTGGGACCCTTTCTCCCTGCGCACTTCCTCCCACTGCTCCAGCCGGTCAAGAACCGTCACCTTCACATGGGAAAAAGCCGGCAGCACCTCTACAAATTCCCGCCATCCTTCTCCCACAAGGAAAAGCTCTTTCCCGTGCCACAAAGGAACCGCCCGCCTAAAGAGCTCCACCGAATACTCATTGAGCCGCACCAGGGCCATACTCTCATAGCAATCCAGAAAACTCACATCCACCATGCCCTCATACTGGTAGACATGCTCATAGCTGGACCAGACCTTCCGCACCAGATTCACGCAATTCCCGTCCCCATCCAGCACCGGCATTACAAAGTCCCGGGGACATATCTCTGCTGCCCGTTCAAAGGTATCCTCCCCCATAGCCAGCGCCAGATTCACATATCCCATCTGATACTCCAGGGTCTTCTGGGTCACATATCCCACCTGCACTTCATCCCCCACATGCAGCCGTACCTCCAGCACATTATGCTCTCCCTTATCCCGGAAGAAACTGTCCAGTTCCTCCTTTGTGGGCAGTACTTCCGTATCAAATACAAAAAATTCACCTGACACACTGATAATCATACTTGTCTCTCCCAAACTTCTATTAAAAAATGCCTGCGCAGACCCATTCCGCCTGCGCAGGCATTTCCCCAAAAATTCCACACAGCCAAGGCTATGTCATTCTTATCTTATTCTTCCGGCTCTGCCTCGCTGCTGTCTGTCAGCTCCATGCCCTCCAGACCCTCTGGCTCACCGGCGTCCTCTGGCTCCTCTGCTTCCTCAGTGTCATCAATATCAAACACCTCGGCTGCTTCCTCCAACATGCCCTCATCCTCGGACAGAAGGATCTCATCATCATCCATGAGGACGATCTCGTCATCCATGGCAATATCCGTATCCAGCTTCACGGAACGGTAGCGTTTCATACCTGTACCAGCCGGGATCAGCTTACCGATCAGCACGTTCTCCTTCAGACCGATCAGATGGTCAATCTTGCCATTGATGGCAGCCTCGGTCAGAACCTTGGTGGTCTCCTGGAAGGACGCGGCAGACAGGAAGGAATCCGTTGCCAGGGATGCCTTGGTGATACCCAGCATGACCTGCTTGCCTTCTGCCGGCTTCTTGCCCTCGGCAATCAGACGCTCGTTCATCTCGTTGAACTCCAGCACATTCATGGATACGCCCGGCAGCACTTCGCTGTCACCGCTCTCCTCAATGCGGATCTTCTTGAGCATCTGGCGCACGATCATCTCCACGTGCTTGTCGTTGATCTCCACGCCCTGGAGGCGGTACACACGCTGTACCTCCTTGAGCATGTAGTCCTGAACCGCCCGGACGCCCTTGATCTTTAAGATATCATGGGGATTAACGCTGCCTTCGGTCAGCTCGTCACCGGCCTCAATCACCTGCTCATCCATAACCTTGATCCTGGATCCGTAGGGAATCAGGTAGGTCTTGGAATTGCCGGTCTCGGTATCAGTGACCGTGATCTCACGCTTCTTCTTGGTATCCTTGATAGCCACCACGCCTCCGAACTCGGAGATAATGGCAAGACCCTTAGGCTTGCGGGCCTCAAACAGCTCCTCAACACGGGGAAGACCCTGGGTAATATCACCGCCGGCCACACCGCCGGTATGGAAGGTACGCATGGTAAGCTGGGTACCCGGCTCACCGATGGACTGGGCCGCGATGATACCTACAGCCTCACCCACCTGCACCGGCTGTCCGGTAGCCATGTTGGCGCCGTAGCACTTGGCGCAGACACCCACATGGGCCTTGCAGGTCAGAACGGTACGGATCTTCACCGAATCCCGTCCCAGCTTCTCAAGTACTTCCATGATGGCGGCCGCCCGCTGGGGTGTACACATATGGTTCGCCTTCACCACCACTTCCCCGGTATCCGGATCTGTGATGGTCTCGGCAATATAACGGCCGGTGATACGCTCCTGGAGACTCTCAGTTACTTCCTTCCCGTCGGTGAAGGCCTTGATCTCCATGAAAGGAATCTCCTTCCCTTCACAGCAGTCCACCTCCCGGACGATCAGGTCCTGGGATACGTCCACCAGACGGCGGGTCAGGTATCCTGAGTCAGCGGTACGCAGTGCCGTATCCGACAGTCCCTTACGGGCACCATGGGCAGAAATGAAATACTCCAGTACGTCCAGTCCCTCACGGAAATTGGACTTGATCGGCAGCTCGATGGTGTGTCCGGTGGTATCTGCCATCAGGCCGCGCATGCCTGCCAGCTGCTTGATCTGCTTATCCGAACCACGGGCGCCGGAGTCGGCCATCATGAAGATGTTGTTGTATTTGTCCAGACCGGTCAGCAGATCATGGGTTAACTGGTCGTCCGTATTCTTCCAGGTCTCAATGACCTCTTTGTAACGCTCCTCCTCCGTGATCAGGCCGCGGCGGAAGTTCTTGGAAATCTTGTCTACAGTATTCTGTGCATCCTCAATAAGCTGGGGCTTGCTGGGGGGCACGGTCATATCCGAGATGGATACGGTCATGGCAGCCCTGGTAGAATACTTGTAACCAATGGACTTGATGTCGTCCAGGGTCACCGCCGTCTGGGTAGCTCCATGGACATTGATGACCTTCTCCAGAATCTTCTTTAACTGTTTCTTGCCCACATGGAAGTCTACCTCCAGAAGCAGTTCATTCTCCGGCACACTCCGGTCCACAAAGCCCAGATCCTGGGGGATAATCTCGTTGAAGATGAAACGTCCCACCGTGGATTCCACGATGCCGGACCGGATAGTCCCGTCCGCCTGCTTCTTGGTAACACGGGCCCTGATCCTGGAGTGCAGGGTCACGGCGCCATTCTCATAGGCCAGGATAGCTTCGTTGACATTCTTAAAGATCATGCCCTCGCCCTTTGCTCCCGGACGCTCCTGGGTCAGATAGTAGATACCAAGAACCATATCCTGGGAAGGTACGGCCACCGGTCCGCCGTCTGACGGCTTCAGCAGGTTGTTGGGAGACAGCAGCAGGAACCGGCACTCGGCCTGGGCCTCCACTGACAAGGGCAGATGCACTGCCATCTGGTCTCCGTCGAAATCCGCGTTGAATGCGGTACATACCAGGGGATGCAGCTTAATGGCCTTACCCTCTACCAGGATCGGCTCAAATGCCTGGATCCCCAGTCTGTGGAGGGTGGGCGCACGGTTCAGCATCACCGGATGCTCTTTGATCACATCCTCCAGCACATCCCAGACCTCTGTCTGGAGACGCTCCACCATCTTCTTGGCACTCTTGATGTTGTGTGCGGTGCCATTCTGAACCAGCTCCTTCATGACGAAGGGCTTAAACAGCTCAATAGCCATCTCCTTGGGCAGACCGCACTGGTATATCTTAAGCTCCGGTCCCACCACGATAACAGAACGTCCGGAATAGTCCACACGCTTGCCCAGGAGGTTCTGGCGGAACCGGCCCTGCTTACCTTTCAGCATATCGGACAAGGACTTAAGGGCACGGTTGCCAGGGCCGGTTACCGGTCTTCCGCGGCGTCCATTGTCAATAAGGGCGTCCACAGCCTCCTGCAGCATACGCTTCTCGTTGCGGACGATGATATCCGGCGCCCCCAGCTCCAGCAGACGGGCCAGACGGTTGTTGCGGTTGATAATTCTTCTATATAAGTCGTTAAGGTCGGATGTGGCGAAACGGCCGCCGTCCAGCTGTACCATGGGACGGATATCCGGCGGGATCACCGGAATCACGGTCATGATCATCCATTCCGGCTTGTTGCCGGAGCTGCGGAAAGCTTCCACTACCTCCAGCCGCTTGATGATCCTTGCACGCTTCTGTCCGCTGGAATCCCGAAGCTCCTTTTTCAGCTCCACGGATTCCTTCTCCAGGTCAATGGCCTGCAGCAGCTCTAAGATGGACTCGGCGCCCATTCCTACCCGGAAGGAGCCATAGCCCCAGTTCTCCAGCTCTTCCCGGTACTCCTTCTCTGAAAGGATCTGTTTGTACTGTAAGCTGGTACTTCCCGGATCCAGCACAATATAGGATGCAAAATACAGCACCTTCTCCAGAACCCTGGGTGAGATGTCCAGAATCAGGCCCATCCGGCTGGGAATCCCCTTAAAGTACCAGATATGGGACACGGGAGCTGCCAACTGGATATGTCCGATCCGCTCTCTGCGGACGCTGGATTTGGTTACTTCCACGCCACAGCGGTCACAGATCACGCCTTTATACCGGATCTTTTTGTATTTGCCGCAGTGACACTCCCAGTCCTTACTGGGCCCAAAGATCCTCTCGCAGAACAGACCATCCCGCTCCGGTTTTAAGGTGCGGTAATTGATGGTCTCCGGTTTCTTCACTTCCCCATGAGACCATTCCATGATCCGCTCCGGGGATGCCAGACCAATCTTGATTGCGTCAAATGTCAACGGCTGATAGGTTTCATTTACATCAGGCATGAGCGATACTCCCTTCTATTATTCTTCATCAAAAGAGGATTCTTCTGCATCATCCAGATCCGGGTCATCCTCGTAATCGTCATCATTCTCCGGGTCCTCATCCACATCCACCAGCTCGCCGCCTTCAAACTCCTGCTGCTGGTAACCATATGCGCCAAAGGACTCTTCCTGGTTGTAATTGCGGTCGCCCTCAATGATGGACCTCAGGTCCGTCTCACCGTAGTCGATGTTCTCGCCGATCTCAACTTCCGTACCGTCGTCACGCAGCACGCTCACATCCAGGCCCAGGGACTGGAGTTCCTTCAAAAGCACCTTGAAGGACTCGGGTACTCCCGGCTCCGGGATATTCTCGCCCTTGATGATAGCTTCATAGGTCTTCACACGTCCCACTACGTCATCGGACTTGACTGTCAGGATCTCCTGCAGGGTGTAGGAAGCGCCATAAGCCTCCAGGGCCCACACCTCCATCTCACCGAAACGCTGTCCGCCGAACTGGGCCTTGCCGCCCAGAGGCTGCTGGGTGACCAGGGAGTATGGGCCGGTAGAACGGGCATGGATCTTGTCGTCTACCAGATGGTGCAGCTTCAGGTAATGCATGTGTCCGATGGTAACAGGACTGTCAAAATATTCCCCGGTACGGCCGTCTCTCAGACGCACCTTGCCGTCCCGGCTTAAGGTAACACCCTTCCACAGCTCCCTGTGGTCCAGATTGGCCCCCAGGTAGTCCAGAACATCCTGCTTTAAGATGCCTGTATACTTTGCTTCAAATTCTTCCCAGGATGTGTTCACATAATCATTGGCCACATCCAGGGCATCCATAATATCAATCTCATTGGCTCCGTCAAAGACCGGGGTGGCGATGTTAAAGCCCAGAGCCTTGGCAGCAAGGCTTAAGTGGATCTCCAGCACCTGTCCGATATTCATACGGGACGGCACACCCAGGGGATTCAGCACGATATCCAGGGGACGTCCGTTGGGCAGGAAGGGCATATCCTCCACGGGAAGCACCCGGGAAACCACACCCTTGTTGCCGTGACGTCCTGCCATCTTGTCACCTACAGAGATCTTCCTCTTCTGGGCGATGTAGATACGGACAGTCTGGTTCACACCGGGAGCCAGATCATCGCCGTTCTCCCTGGTAAATACCTTGGCGTCCACGATAATCCCGTAAGCTCCATGAGGTACCTTCAGGGAGGTGTCGCGGACCTCTCTGGCCTTCTCACCGAAAATAGCACGCAGGAGACGTTCCTCGGCAGTCAACTCGGTCTCTCCCTTGGGAGTCACCTTGCCCACCAGGATGTCACCGGCACGGACCTCGGCTCCGATCCGGATAATACCGCGCTCATCCAGATCCTTCAGGGCATCGTCACCCACACCGGGAACATCCCGGGTGATCTCCTCCGGCCCCAGCTTGGTATCACGGGACTCGGCCTCATATTCTTCAATATGAACAGATGTATACACATCCTCCTGGACCAGACGCTCGGACAAAAGGACTGCATCCTCGTAGTTGTAGCCTTCCCAGGTCATGAATCCGATCAGCGGGTTCTTGCCCAGGGCGATCTCGCCGTTCTCTGTGGACGGGCCGTCCGCGATCACCTCGCCGGCCTCCACATGGTTCCCCTTGAATACAACCGGCTTCTGGTTGTAGCAGTTGGACTGGTTGCTGCGTTTGAACTTGGTCAGGTGATATACATCCCTGTCCCCGTTGTCATCGCGCTTGACAATGATCTCATTGGACGCGGAACGCTCCACCACGCCCGCGTGTCTTGCCAGCACGCAGACACCGGAATCCACCGCCGCCTTGGCCTCGATCCCGGTGCCTACCACCGGAGCCTCTGTCCTTAGAAGGGGTACGGCCTGACGCTGCATGTTGGAACCCATAAGGGCACGGTTGGCATCGTCATTCTCCAAAAACGGGATCATGGAAGTAGCCACCGAGAATACCATCTTGGGGGATACGTCCATCAGGTCGATATTCTTCTTCTGAAACTCGGATGTCTCCTCGCGGAAACGCCCGGAAACGTTGTTATTTACAAAGTGGCCTTCTTCATCCAGAGGGGTGTTCGCCTGGGCGACGATGAAATTATCCTCCTCATCGGCAGTCAGATAGACCACCTCATCGGTGACCCTGGGATTGACCGGGTCGGACTTATCCACGATCCGGTAGGGGGCCTCGATAAAACCGTACTGGTTCACCCGGGCATAGGTTGCCAGGGAGTTGATCAGGCCGATGTTGGGACCCTCAGGGGTCTCGATGGGACACATACGGCCGTAATGGGTGTAGTGTACGTCCCGGACCTCGAATCCGGCACGGTCCCTGGATAATCCGCCGGGGCCCAGAGCGGACAGACGCCGCTTGTGGGTCAGCTCGGACAGCGGGTTATTCTGATCCATGAACTGGGACAGCTGGGAGCTTCCGAAGAACTCCTTCACCGCCGCAGTCACCGGTTTGATATTGATCAGGGACTGGGGGGTGATGCCGTCGATATCCTGGGTGGTCATACGTTCCCGGACCACACGCTCCATACGGGACAGGCCGATCCGGTACTGGTTCTGCAGAAGCTCGCCTACGGCACGGATCCGGCGGTTGCCCAGATGGTCGATATCATCAGCATTGCCAATCTCCCCCTCCAGATGCATATTATAGTTAATGGAAGCGATAATATCTTCCTTGGTAATGTGCTTGGGAATCAGCTCGCTGACATTCCTTTGGACCAGGTCCTTTAAAAGCTCCTGGTCGCCGCCAGCTTCTTCCAGAATAGTTTTCAGCACCGGGTAATATACTAACTCCGTAATCCCGGCCGCCTCCGGATCAAACTCGGCATATGCTGCCAGATCCACCATCATATTGGACAGCACCTTGTAGTTGCGGTCCGGCCCCTGGATATACACATAGGGAACCGCGGCATCCTGAATCCTGGTGGCCAGATCAATGTCAACCGTGGCACCGGCCTCTGCCAGGATCTCACCGGTGGAAAGATCTGCCACATCCTCAGCCAGCACATGGCCCTTGATGCGGTTCTTAAAATGAAGCTTCTTGTTGAACTTATATCTTCCTACCTTTGCCAGGTCATAGCGCCTGGGGTCAAAGAACATGCTGTTTAAAAGGCTTTCTGCACTGTCAACAGATAAGGGTTCACCGGGGCGGATCTTCTTGTACAGCTCCAGGAGGCCATCCTGATAATTGTCAGAGGTGTCCTTGCCAAAGCTTGCCAAAAGCTTGGGTTCTTCGCCAAACAAGTCAATGATCTCCGCGTTGGTCCCATAGCCCAGGGCCCGGACAAGCACAGTTACCGGTACCTTACGGGTACGGTCCACACGGACGTAGAAAATGTCATTGGAGTCAGTCTCGTATTCCAGCCATGCACCGCGGTTGGGGATGACGGTGCAGGTGAACAGCTCTTTACCGATCTTGTCATGTCCCACACCATAATAGATTCCCGGAGAACGCACCAGCTGGCTGACGATTACACGCTCCGCGCCGTTGATGACGAAGGAGCCTGTGTCTGTCATGAGCGGAAGATCCCCCATGAATATCTCATGTTCGTTAATCTCTTCTTTATCCTTATTGTAAAGTCTTACCTTTACCTTCAAAGGTGCTGCGTAAGTGGCGTCACGTTCCTTGCATTTTTCAATGGTATCTATGGTAGATTTAATTTCATTTCTGCATAATGTAAAGCCCACAAATTCCAGGCTCAGGTGCCCCGCAAAATCGGAGATGGGGGAAATATCTTCAAATACTTCTTTCAACCCCTCGTCGAGGAACCACTGATAGGAGTCTTTCTGAATCTCAATCAGGTTTGGCATCTCAAGAACTTCCTTCTGTCTTGAGTAGCTCATTCTAAGGCTTTTCCCGGATGTCACCGGACGCATTCTGCTTTTCTCCATTGACGTTTCACCCCTGTTTTCTAATTGAAATTTATGGCTGCTTTTGGGCGCAAAATACCCATGATGCCACAATAGTGCACACTCCATAATAACACAGCCTTGTCAAGCTGTCAAGTTTTTTCTCTTGCAATATTGCCGAAAAAATGCTATACTATTGACGCAGGTTCTGCCTGATGGTACGGAACGGGTTATCGCACGCTGACAACCGGATGCATAGGGAGGCGCGGCACTGGATGCTCACGCCAGAGATCCGGCACCGGGAATGTGGCCGCGCTGCTCCCCACCGCAAGTCCGGCGTGGAGAGGATGGGCGTGGCTGTTCCCCGCAGGAAGCCCACAGACGGCAGAATGGTATACAATATGATAGATGGAGGATTTCCCCATGCAGACATTGCTGAATGTATTACTTGTTATTTTGTTACTGGGCGTCATTGCCCTGGTGGTACTGTATTTCCTGGGAAGAAAGATGGAGAAGCGCCAGGTGGAACAGCAGCAGATGCTGGAAGCTGCTGCACAGACGGTTTCCATGCTGGTCATTGATAAAAAGAAGCTCAAGGTCAAGGATGCCGGACTTCCAAAGATCGTCAGCGAGCAGACCCCCTGGTATATGAAGTGGGCCAAGCTCCCGATCGTCAAAGCCAAGGTAGGCCCCAGGGTCATGACCCTCATTGCCGATGAGAAGGTCTTCGCCGCCCTTCCGGTAAAGACAGAGGCCAAGGTCGTAGTCAGCGGAATCTACATCACCGCCATCAAGAGCGTCCGCGGCGGCGCCATCCAGGCCCCGCCCAAAAAGAAGGGATTCTTCGCGAAGTTCAAGAAAGACAAGAAAGACAAAAAGGATAAATAAGACAAAAGCAGTCATAGACCAGCATTCTGGTTCATGGCTGCTTTTTCATAGCTTATTGGCAGCAGTCCGGATATCCCCTGGACTGTTACGGTATCCGGCCTTCGCATTTTTGCACAGTCAGTGCGGTGCACCAGAGCGTCCCCTAGAGCGTGTCTGAAAACGCGCTGACCTGTATCACAAAGCTACGACTGCAGGTGCAGCTGTGCCGTCTCCATGGAACTGATGTCCAGAAAGATATTGCAGTCTGACACATGCTCGTAATTGATATCCAGGCCATAGCTGACAGACACCTTCAGATTGTCCTCCCGGGCGTCCACCTGGATCCGGCTGGTGCCGATCTCCACAGTCATCTCTCCCAGGGGTGTGATATACCGGGCCATTTTCTTCTGGCCCTGTTCAAAAACCAGCTCGGTACTGGTGATGCCCTGCTTGCGGATCTGCATCATCTCCGGTGTGATCTTCACCATATTGCGGATGCTTCCCTCAAAGCCTTCCATCACCTCATCATAGAAGACATAGTGCTTGCCGTTTCTCCAGTAGTATTCTCCCTTTGTGATAACCTCTACATCCTCTTTATCGCCATCCATCACACGCAGACCGCTGATGCGGATCAGTACTTCCTTTGTCATACTGGTTTACATCCTTTCTCATAGACACGCTCCAATGCCCACTCCTATCATTTAAAGTATCTCAATAATTCTCAATATCAATCTTCTTGGTCTCCCGGACCTCATTAGGGAGAATCGCCGTGGCGAAATCCGTGAATTTCTCTGCCAGGTCACTGACAAAGAACTGGTATTTCTCTCCATCCTCCACAGCGTCCCGTTCCCGGTCCAGGCCATGGTCCTGCAGCAGCTTCCGCAGCTCCAGCGCCGTCTCATAAGCCGGATTGACCAGGGTCACATGCTCTCCCATAAGCCGCCCCAGGGTGGACCGCAAAAGGGGATAATGGGTACAGCCCAGTACCAGGGTGTCTATATATTTCCCTTTTAATTCACTTAAATAACGGGAGGCGATCTCATCCGTCACCGAGTCATGGAGCAGCCCCTCTTCCACCAGGGGCACAAACAGTGGGCAGGCCTTTCCGATCACCTCGGTACCCGGCCGCAGCTTTCGGATCACCTCTGTATAAATGCCGCTGCCGATGGTTCCTTCTGTACCGATGACCCCGATCCGCCCGTTCCTGGTAACAGAGGCCGCAGTCCGCGCACCGGCATTGATCACGCCAATCAGCGGAATGTCGGATTCTGCCTGAACCGTCTCCAGGGCATAGGAGCTTGCCGTATTGCAGGCGATCACAATCGCCTTCACATTCTTTGTCTTCAGGAAGCGGATCACCTGGCGGGAATACCGCACAATGGTGTCCTTTGATTTGCTTCCGTAAGGAAGTCTGGCCGTGTCCCCAAAATAAATGATCCGTTCCTCCGGAATCTGCCGCATGATCTCTCTGGCCACAGTCAGTCCGCCCACGCCGGAGTCAAATACGCCAACCGGTGCATTTCTGCTCTGTATCCCCGCCAGAGATGCCTTTCTGTCTGGTATGCCCAGGGCATCCGCCAGTCCCTGGTCCTTTGGCAGTAAGTCTGTCCGCTGGGCGCATGGAGATTGTCTGTCCATCACAAATTCCCCTTTTTCTTATGGTTGTAATTATATCTTATGTAACAGATGCCGGCCTGGGCCAGAGCCGCAGATTGTACCGGCATGACGTTCACCGCTCAAAAGCCAGGGTAATCAGGCGGTCAATCAGTTCTTTTTTGGAGATTCCCGCCGCCTCCCAGAGCATGGGATACATGCTGATGGACGTGAATCCAGGGAGTGTGTTGATCTCATTGAACACCACCTCGCCCCCGTCAGTCACAAAGAAGTCCACCCGTGCCAGTCCGTAACCGTCTACCGCATTGAAAATGCGCTCTGCCGCCTTGCGTACCCGCTCCGCCGAATCCCCGGGAAGTTCAGGACCGATCACCGTACGGGACTGCTCATTAAAATACTTGGCTTCATAGTCGTAGAATTCTGCCGCCGCCAGAATCTCCCCCACGCCGGAAGATGCCACCGGCTTCTGACCTCCTCCCAGGACGGCGCATTCCACCTCGTGGCCTGTAATGGTCTCTTCCACCAGGATCTTCCGGTCATGGCGGGCTGCTTCTTCAAGGCCTGCCAGAAGCTCCTGCCGGTTTCCTGCCTTGGTGATACCACGGGAAGAGCCCGCGTTGGAAGGCTTGACAAAAACCGGATAGGAGAACTTCTCTTCTATCTGCCGGATGATGATGTCGGGATCCTTCTGGAATTTCCAGACCATAACCGGGACATATCTGGCCTGACGGATATCCAGGGTATCCACGATCAGCTTGGTATACAGCTTATCCATGGAAACCGCTGACGACAGCACGCCGCAGCCCACATAGGGAATCTTCGCCAGCTCCAGCAGTCCCTGTACGGTCCCGTCCTCCCCATAAGGGCCATGGAGAACCGGAAATACCACATCCACCGGGACATTACGGCTGGTCCCCTGCTCTGTCAGCACCACGCTATGACTGGTAGCATCAGGGGAAATAATAGCCTCTGTGGTACTTTCCTTCCAGGCACCGGTCCGTACATCCTCCAGAGAGTCTGCCCTAAGCCAGTGGCCTTCTTCTGTAATCCCGATCAGCAGAAGCTCGTACCGGGATGTATCAATCTGACCGATCACATTGGCTGCCGACATACAGGAGACAAGATGCTCCGATGACTGGCCGCCAAACAAGACCACAATCCGTTTCTTATCCATAAATTTGATCCTCCTAACCCGGACAAGCCGGAACCATATTTTTGATTACAGTTCATAAGGCAATGGAATGTTCATCACAACGAATGCCCAGGTAAAATTCTTCTCTCATTAATATATGTAGCAACCAGGCCAATGGACCGGACCGTGAAGGGATCCGGGGCATGGCCGGGGTAAATATTTCTGCCAGATGGGGACAGCCACGTTTAATTATACCATATATGTCAATACTTAAAAATAGGAAATAGAAAGAAACCATTCTATGGAGGTGGATTTTAGATGTCTGGGAATTGCTACATAGCAACCGCAAAAAAATATTTTGTTTTATCCCTTGGCTGTTTCCTGATTATGGGACTGCTTATGGGCGGACGGTGCAGGGAGGTGCAGGAGGCACTGGCGAGACGTATCGCTCCGGCGGTACTGCGTTTTCATGTACTGGCGGAAAGTGACGGCAGGCAGGACCAGGAGGTGAAGCTGGAGGTGCGGAGCCTGATTCTGGATTATGTGAGAGGACAGCTTTCTCCTGAAGCGGACCGGGATGATACGGTGGAATTTGTAGAAAACCATGCCGGAGAGATCGAGGCTGTGGCAGACCGGTATCTCCGGGAAAGGGGAATGGACTACCAGACCAGTGTGGAGATCACCAACTGCTATTTTCCGGCCCGGGCTTATGGCAGGGTCACCTTTCCCTGCGGATATTACGACGCGGTACGGGTCACCCTGGGTTCTGGCCAGGGTCATAACTGGTGGTGCGTGATTTATCCGCAGTTCTGTTTCCTGGATGTGGACTGGGAAATGGAATCTGAAAGTGATACAGAAACGGCGCCTGATGTTCATGATGATTCTGAACCGGATATTTTACGGCAGATACTGCAAAAGGACGACTATCTGGCTTTAAAAGATAATCGTCCCAGTATTGCAGTCCGTTTTCGATTGCAGGATTTGTGTGGTCGTTTTAAGCAATAACCTTTTCATGTGACAAGGCATTGAACTTTCCGTCACTCAATCTCCGTCAGCCCCTTCACCGCCCATTCATACGTCTCAATGGCCAGCAGCAGGGAGGTATCCGCAGTCTCCCAGGCAGCCTTCTTCTGGTAAAAGGCAATCTCTGTTCCCAGATAATCGGACTTGCCCAGAAGGCCCAGCTGGTACATCCGGTCATAGCCTGCCTTGCTTTTCAGGGCGCCCTGGTAGCCGTCTATGGCAGCTTCATAAGCCTTCTTCTTGGACAGCACGTCGTCATAGAGCTCTTTCATCTTAATGGTCAGCTTCTGGTCGCCTTCGTTGATAATGTCCAGACGGGCGCTGATACTGGCGTTGGAGGTGCCCTTGGCAGAAGTCCGCTGGGAGATCAGGGTAGAATTGTTCCCGATGGCCCCTCGGGTGTCCTCCTCCAGATTCATGGCATCAATCCGGCTTAGATCCACTGTGGGGATCAGGGCCACCTCAGGGTTTCCGTCGGCCGGCCAGCCGGTCATGGTACAAAGCGTAGGCCGGATCTGCAGGAGACCGCCGTCAATGGACGCCAGAGTGCTTCTGGCTGAAAGCTGGTTGGTCTGGGCCTCCAGAACCTCCCGCTCTGTAGCCAGCCCCAGGGCATGCTTATCAGAAGCCAGCTTATATTGCTCGGCATACAGCTCCTCCAGCTTTCCCAGGGTCTCCCGCTGTTTCCTCAGGGAATCGTAGGAGATCATCAGGGACTGGGCGATCTTCACAAACTGGTTCTCTGTCTTCTGGAGGGAGGCTGTGGTGGTACGGTTCAGCATATTGCGGGATGCGGAATCCATCTGGGAGGCAACTGCCTTCAGGATCGCCTCCTGAGTGGCGTAGTTGACCAGATTCTCAATATCATATTCTTCCTGGGCCGTCTCCTTCAGCTTCTCCATCTTCCAGCGGTGGCTTTCCAGCTCCTGGGCATTGGCCTCCAGGGTCCGCTTCGTCTCTTCCAGGTCCTCCCAGATGTTGGAAACCACGGAATTGTATTCGTGAACCAGGTTGGGGATCTCATCGTATTCCAGCACATTGTCCTGGAGACGGGCCCAGGTCTCGGCGTCATAGCCGGATTCCACCCTGTCCCCCAGGGGGCCTACCGTGGCGGCACAGGCAGGAATCGCAAAGATGCTTCCTATACAAAGTGATAAGGACAGTATAGCCGCAGGTTCTATTCTCTTTCTTCCTTTCATTACGACTGCCCTCCCTGGGATCCTCCTGCCAGTCCGTTCAGCACCCAGTCATAGGCCTGGACTGCCTGGAACAGATTCAGTCTGGCAGTCTCCACATTGATCTGGGCAGTCTCTGTAGTATTCTTCTGGGTCAGGTAGTCGATCCGGGATACATTGCCAAGCTGGAACTGGCGTTCTGTGGCAGCCAGGTTCTTCTGCTCCAAGGCAGCCTGGGCCTGACTCAGTTCAAAGGCGGCCTGGGCGGCTACCACACTCTGGTAGCCGGAATATACGCTGGCGCTGATGCTCTGTTCTGCTTCCCGGATAGTCTCTTTAAGGTCCTCCTGCTTATCCTGGCTTCTGGCATTCTCCAGCTTCCGCCTGTTGGACTTCATGGAAAAACTGTTCTCCACAGCCTGGGCCTTATCCACCTCAGGATTCATGGCCGCGACCCGCGCCATATCCACCTGGGGAATCTCCCGCACCTCGGGACTGGCATCGTGGGTCCAGCCCAGCAGTACCTGAAGACGCTGCTTCCCGGTATCTATGGCAGACTGGTCATCCTGGATGGCTTTCTCTGCATTCTTGATATTCTCCTGGGCAGCCAGGACCTGTACATCCGTGCCCAGCCCCAGATCCCGGCGGCTTATGGCACTGCGCAGGGCCTCCTGGAGAAGCTCAAGCTGCTTCAGGTCTGTCTGGAGCTTCAGCTGGTTCAGATAATAATTGATCATCCCCGTCTGCGCCTGGGACACCAGAAGTGCCTCCGCGCTGCTGAAATCATAATAATAGGTCATGTAATCTTCCATGGAGTCATCCGCTGTCTCCCGCATCTGCTTGATGGTCTGCTCACTGGAGACAATACTGGACATCATGGAAGCATAACCCGCATCATCCACATCCGGATAGATCAGGTTGGCCTCCAGATCATCTGCCAGCTCCCGGTACCGGTTGGACCACTGCTCGTTGGTCTCGCCGTAATCCTTGCGGAAGGTATTCAGATCAATCTGGTTCTTCTTCACCGTGGCATTGTACTCATGAATCAGATCCGCGATCTCCCCATACTCGATCACATCATCTCTGAGTGTGGCCCACTCCTCTGCGGACCGGCCAAACTCCGGAGTCGCCCCCAGAGCAGCCCCCGGCCCCATCACAGCCAGTATCCCTGCCATCCCCAGGGATACGGCACATCTTAATCCTTTCAAAGTTCCACCTCCATGATTCGCTCTATAGATAAAACACTTCCAGCAACTGTACTATCTGTATTAGTATACCATATTTTTTCTGTAAGTAAATCACTGTTTACTTACGGTTTCATTACGGTTTATCAATCGTAACTGGGTTCTTTCTTCCTGCTCCTGTTCATGATCAGATAATACGCCGGCAGCACCAGGAGTGCCAGCACTGTGGAGGCGACCAGTCCGCCCACATCCACCAGGGCCAGACCCTGCATGCTCTTTCCGCTGTCACCGTAGGCCAGAGCCATGGGGATCATGGCTACTATAGTCGTCAGTGTAGTCATGAGAATAGGCCTCAGACGGGTGGCACCCGCTTCAATCAGGGCTGTCTTTATATCCATCTCCTGCCGGTACTGGTTCACGGTGTCAATGTAGAGAATACCATTATTTACCACCGTGCCTGCCAGCATCAGAAAGCCAAGGAGGGATGCCATACTGATGGGCACATCCGCCAGCCACAAAAGACCGAAGGAACCGATCAGGGCAAAGGGGATGGTAGTCATGACCATCAGGGAGAACTTGGGTGACTCGAACTGGGCCGCCATAACCACAAATACCAGGAACACGGCGATAGCGATGGCTCCGCCCAGGTTGGCAAACTCCTCCATCATGGCTTCATCCATGGCATTGGTAGCCCGGTGGATCGTTGGGGTCAGATACCTGGACACCACCTCATCATAGAGCTTCTGCTCGATGGCATCGATCTCCCTGGGATCCTCGGTAGTCAGATCGCCGGTGATGGTCACCTGATACTCACGGTCCATACGGATGATATTGGCCGGAGTATCCCGGAAGGTGATATCCGCCACATCAGTCAGAGCCACGGAACCACCTGCATTATTAGTCAGGACGATCCCCTGGAGCTTGTCAATGGTGTCATATTCGTCATCCGGGTACTCTACCTTGACATCAATCTCGTCCCCGTCCACATCCAGCGTAGTCGCTGTAGTACCGCCCAACATGCTGCTGACTGTACCCGCCACCTGCATAGGGGTGATGTTCTCCGCCTGGGCCTTGACCGCGTCAATATCCAGCTTCACAACAGGCGCCGCGTTTTCCAGGGTGCTGTGGACCCTGGATACCTCGCCGCGTCCTAAAAGTTCCTCGCAGATCTGGTCCGAAACTTCTTTCAGCTCGTCGTACTGGGTACTCCGCAGAATATATTCCACTCCGCCGGAGCTGGACATCATACTCATGCTGGAGGATGCCTCCACAGTGATATTGGCCCCGGGCACCTTGTTGAGAAGGGGCTTCCACTCACGGACCACCTGATCTGTCTCACGGGACCTGTCATCCTTCAGGTAGGCAGTCAGTGTAGCACCGCCGCCTCCCATACTCATACCGCTGCTTCCCGCTGTCAGCATATAGGAATCCAGATCCGGATCCTGAACCACAATGGCCTCTACCTGCTGGTAGATCTGATCCGTCTCCTCCACTCTAAGACCCGGGCGGGTCTCAATGGACACGTTGACCTGACCCGCGTCATCCGCCACCATCAGTTCCATTCGCAGCTGGGTAGCCATCCAGATAGACACGGCCAGCAACAAGATGGAAAGGACGATCATCGTCCACTTCCTGGGCAGAATCTCCTCCATCAGCCCCCGGTATCCATCCTGCATTTTCTTCACGAACCAGCCTGCGGGAGAATGATCCTTCTCCTGGGGCCGGAAGAAACAGTAGCACAGCGGTACAATGGTCATAGCGCTGATCAGAGAGGCCGTGAGGCAGAAGATGATGGTGAAGCCCAGAGGCTTGAACATCTGTCCGGTCATTCCCTCCAGCATGGCCAGAGGCAGGAACACCACACAAGTGGTGGCTGTACCGCCAATAATGGACTGGATCACGATGCCGCTGCCCTCCAGGGCTGCCTCACGGTATCCTACAATCCCTTTTCCTCTGGTAGAACGGAAACAGCTTTCCAGCACCACGATGGAGTTATCCACCATCATACCTACACCCAGCACCAGACTGCTGAGGGTGATGACATTTAAGGTGAAGCCCATGGCCTGCATCAGGATCAGGGCCACCAGAATGGAGATCGGGATCGAGGTTCCCACGATCAGGGATGCCCGGATCTCCCCAAAGAATATAAATATAATCAACATGGAGACTATGACCGCCATGGCCATGGTCTGCCATACACTTTTCAGGGAGGAGCTGATGGAATCGCTGGTATCATTGACCACTATGATCTCCAGATTCTCATCCTCTGCCTGAAGCTCCCGGACCGTCCGGTTCACTGCTTTGGACACCTCCATGGCGGAGGCACTCTGCTGCTTCTTGATCCCCAGGGAAATGGTATCGCGCCCATCGTACCGGGCCACGCCGCTGACATCCTCCAGGTTGTTATGTATATTTGCCACATCTTCCAGGTAGATAACATTTCCATTGCCCAGGGAAATGGGGATCTGCTTAAGCAGGTCCATGGTGTCGTATTCCACACCGGCACTGACAGACAGCTTCTGGCCGCCTACGATGGTATCTCCGGACGGATAGGTGAAATTGCTGCTTCCGATGGAGGAAGCGATGCTGCTCATGTTCAGATGGTACTGTTCCAGCTTTTCCGGAATCAGCTCCACCTTGATATATTCCTGCTGGCCGCCGCTGACACTCACCTCTGTGACGGTAGTGATCTTCTCCAGCTCCGGCACCACCCGCTCATCCACATAGTTGTAGAGATTGGACTCGGTCTTGTGGTTCACTGCCAGGGAAATAGACGGCATATCGTCGATATTCATCTCCACAACCACCGGAGACTCACAGTCATCCGGCAGGGAGGCTTCCAGAACATCCATTTTCTTTTTCAGGTCATCGTAGGCCTCATCAATATCCTTGCCGTAGTCATAGGAAATGACTGTCAAAGACATATTCTCCATGGACACGGCCTGAACCTGGTCCACACCGTTGAGGGTACCGATCTCACTCTCGATCTCCGTAGTCACCAGATCATTGACATCTTCCGGGCTGGCGCCGGGATAGACAGTGGCAATGATCAGCATGGGCATATCCATGGACGGCATCAGCTCCAGCTTGGCAGAGAGCACTGACTGAAGGCCAAATACGATCAGGCACAGGACCACCAGAATAGTGGTCACAGGCCGTTTGAGGGAAAATTTTGTCAAACCCATCGCTGTTACCTCCTATTCTGCTTTCTGGACTACAGACCCTTCGAACAGTTCTGAACTCCAGGTGGTGATGACCTCATTCTCCGGGCTGATCCCGGATATAAGCTGGATCCGCTCTGAGTCATAGATGCCCACCTCCACCGGCACGTGGTGGACGGTTCCATTGTCATAGGTGTAGACGTAGGCATCGCCTCCGCTGTAGTACACCGCGTCTACTGGCAGGGTCATCACATTTTCCTGTTTATCGGAAGTGACACTGAGCTTCACAGAGGAACCGGTAGACAGAGTGTCCCCCTGTTCCACAGAAGCTTTTACCTTGAAAAGTCCTGTAGCCGCGTCAATCATGCTGCTGATCTCCGTGACCGTGCCGTGGTACTCGCTTCCATTCTTCTCGATCCGCACATCGTCCCCTGCCTGCATCTGGTTCGCAATCTTTTCGGGCACGGAAAATGAAACAGCCTTGCTTCCTTCCCCGGAGATCACGCAGATCAGGTTCTGGGCGGCTACATTGTCATGGACCTCAATATCACAGATCTCTACCTTGCCTGCAATGGATGCCGTGATATTGCTGTACTCCATCTGGTTGTCGTAGTTGATCCTGGCTGTCTCGTACTGGATCTGGGCATTCTTCGCCTGAGTCTGGGCCTGCTCATAGGCTGCACTGGCGATATCCCCGGCAGCGAACAGAGCTTTCTGGCGCTGGAGATTGCGCTGGGCGTCATTTCTGCCCATCTCTGCCGCCTGGAGATTCAGTCTGGCATTCTCCACCTGCCGTGTGTCGATGGTGCAGATAGCCTGACCTTCCTGAACCATGTCTCCGGCCTTCACAAAGACCTCCAGCACTTCTCCCGGCATCTTCGGATATATGTAGACCACATCGGACGGCTCAACCTTGCCCACCAGATCCCGGTAAAGCTCAATAGTCCCTGTCTGGGGAGTCTGGGTCTCCACTACGGGAATGGGCGCCTCCGTCTCTGGGGCCTTGGGCTTTAAGATCCTCGTGGCTGCCAGGGAAGCCAGAGCCACCACTACAACGCCTGCAACAATTACACTTTTTTTCATAGCTGTCTCCTCTTACTCTGTTTCCATTGTTTCGCAATTTGCTGCTTCTGCTTTAGAGCGTGTTTGAAAATTGCTTTCCGTCAGCTGTGCGTCACAGTTTGTGGTAGATTTGGACCAAATGAACGCGGCGTAGTGGGCTACGTTAAGTGAATTTGGGCCAAACATACCGCAAAGTGGGGCGTGCAGATGCCGGGAATGAATTTTCAAACACGCTCTAGGGCAGTTTTGTAACAATCAGATCCCCGCATCCTCTTCACTTGTATGATGCTTATATGCTCCCCGCCGGAGCAGCTCTATGCCTATATAGAATCTGCTCCGAATAGCATCCCGGCACTGGGGATATTCGTAATACTGCTTCACTTGTAACAGCAGTACAGACGCTCCCATGGTCAGAACCGGAAGAAAAGCCTCAATCCCTTCCTTATATAATAGGTTCTTGTCTATCTTGTCATAGATCCATCTTCCGGGAGTCCCCTCTACCCCAATGGTATTGGGATCCGGCATTCCTTCCAGTCCGAAGATCTTTAGATTTTCCTGATTAGAGAGAATGTTCCTGGTCATTTCCAGCATCTCATCCGTCTTCTGGATCGCGCTGACAAAATACTCAAACAGCTTCTCCAGCATGGCAAACACATCGCCATGACTTTCCTCCAGACAAACCCGGCAGAATTCTTCCACTTCTTTGCAGCTATCCTCAAAAAGCCACCGTACTACGTCTTCTTTATCTTTAAAGTAAGTATAAAAGCTCCCGCGGGAGATATCCGCATTCTGGATAATCTGATTGATTGATACCTTCTCGTATGGCACTCTGGAAAATTCTTTCTTTGCTGCCTCCCGGATAGCCTGCTTTTTCTTCTCCGAAAGCCGGAGAAACCGTTCCGTCGGCATGTATGTATTCCCCCTCTCGTTCCCGGTGTGTCCGTCCATGCCTGTTAAGCAGATGCGACGGATCTGGGTATGGATTTTATGTACTGCACCGGGGAGAAAACCTGCATATTGGGATCTGCCCCGTATTCTCTTCTCCGGCTTCTTTTGTGACAAGCTGTCACTTTTAATGACAACATGTCATTTATTATAATGACACCTTGTCATGTTGTCAATAGAAGTTATAGAATTTTTATATTTCTATAGCAGGTCTTCATCAGATATGATAGAATGGATGCCATAGTGTGATCATTCATAATCATACTAAAATGCGGCTTTTGGACGGCTGTCACTGGTCTGGTCGTCAATGGTTGTACTGCCGGACAAATGATTCACATTTTTATATACATTGAGGAGACTGCTGCTATGGGATACGTTTATCTGATCTGCGTTGCCATCATGTTCAGCTTCGGCGGTACTTGTGTCAAGCTGATCAAACCCTACTTTGATCCGGAATATATCACCTTCTTCCGGTTCCTGATCGGAGTTGGCTTTCTGCTCCTGCTGCGGTGCTTCCGGCGAAAGGATCTTAAAAATTCTCCCAGAGTACGGCTTCGTACCATCCTGGGCTGGGTACTTCTGGGCGCAGTCGCCAAATGGATGGCTTATCTGACAGAGAATTACGGACTGTCCCACGGCCCTTCCTATGGCAATATCGTGGCGCAGCCTGCCCAGACGGTTACCCTGACCCTGGTCAGCGTCTTTATCCTGAAGGAGAAGCTGTCCACACGGAAGCTTTTCTGCATCTTCTTATGTATCCTGGGCGTGTTGTCCATTTCCTGGAACGGACGGCCCCTGGACAGCTTTTTCCAGGAAAATATTCTGCTGAACCTTCTGTTCGTAGGAGCGGGCATCTGCGGCGCCACCCACGTTCTTGCACAAAAAATGATTGCTGACAAGATGAATATCATTGACAGCAATCTTCTGATCTTTACCTTCTCCGGAATCCTGGCAGCCATGCCCCTGGTACCGGAGACCCTGGGAGGCGCCCTGACAGGCGTACGCCCGGATCTGGCCTGCATATTCGCGATGTTGTTTTTTGGCCTGATCACCGGCCTGGGCTTCTATTTAAATGCCAGGGCCATCCCCCTGGTTCCCTTCTACATGGTGGGAACCATCCAGAGTACTATGGTGATCTTCGCAATCCTCTGGGGTGTGCTGTTTTTCCATGAGACCATTACCGTTTATATTATCGGGGGGACAGCGCTCTTTATGGCGGGACTGGCCGGACTGCAGCTGGGATAATACCAGGCAAACACCGCTTCTGTACAGCATGAAATACAACCGCGTACTTTCCGAAGGCCTGAGTGCCGAGGAAAACAAGCCATATTTATAGAGCCAGAAAAGGATCCTGTTTGCTAAACATGAAAAAAATACTGACCGTTTATCTAAAACCTTATTACCTGCGGATGGCAGGCGGCTTTCTGATCAAATTCACCGGAACCATCATGGATCTGCTTCTTCCATGGACCCTGGCCCATATGATCGATGTGGTAATCCCGGCCAATCATCCGGGGGAGATTCTCCTGTGGGGAGGTTTCATGCTGGCATGCTCCCTTTTGGCAGTATCCTTCAATGTATTGGCCAACCGGATGGCAGCCCGGGTAGCCAGCGATGCCACCTTCCGGATCCGTAATGACTTGTTCGCAAAGGTCATGTATCTATCCAGCAGCGGGATGGACCATTTCACCCGTCCTTCACTCATATCCCGGCTGACCTCGGATACTTATCATGTGCACCAGATGCTTGGCAGGATCCAGCGGCTGGGGGTCCGCGCTCCGATCCTGCTGACCGGCGGAATCGCCATGACCCTTCTGCTGGATCCGGTCCTGGCCTGCGTGCTTCTGACGACCCTTCCCCTCCTTACTGCAGTAGTAGTTTTCGTATCCAGAAAAAGCATCCCCTTATTTGAGCAGGTACAGCTGCGGGCAGACAAGTTTGTCCAGATGCTGCGGGAGGACATCGTCGGGATACGGGTCATCAAGGCCTTGTCCCGGGAGGAGCACGAACGGCAGCGCTTCGACCGGATCAACCGGGACGTGGTAGAGTGGGAACGGAAAGCCACTCTGACCACTTCCCTTACCAGCCCGGCCATGAATATCCTGCTGAATCTGGGTCTGGTCGGGGTCATTCTCGCAGGCGCCTTCCGGGTGAACCTGGGCCTGTCGGAAGTCGGAAAGATCCTTGCTTTTATGACCTATTTTACCATCATTCTCAATGCCCTGCTTTCCATCTCCCGCATGTTTGTGGTGATCTCCAAAGCAGCGGCCTCCGCCGGACGGATCTGTCAGGTGCTGGATGCAGAGGATGAGCGGGTGCTGCTGAAACTTTATGACAGTAATATGAAAACGGATCCGTCAAATGCCACTTTACCGCAAACTGTATACGCCCGGAGAAGCAACAAAACAACGGCTGACAGACTCCCGCCGCACATTGTCTTTGAACATGTATCTTTCTCCTACAGTGGCAGGGGGTACCAGCTTTCCGATATCAGTTTTTCTTTAAATCACGGGGAAACTCTGGGTATCATCGGCCCCACCGGCTCCGGTAAATCCACCCTGGTCTATCTTCTGATGCGTTTCCATGATGTAAATGAGGGGACGATCCGGCTGGACGGAAAAGATATAGAAGACATGGATCTGCACAGTCTGCGCCGCCAGTTCGGTGTGGTGTTCCAGAATGATTCTCTGTTTGAGAAAAACATCTTTGAAAATATCTCCATGGGCCGGGAGCTGACCCGGGAGCAGGCCATGGAGGCTGCCTTCTACGCCCAGGCCAGGGAGTTTGTTGAGGAAAAGGGCGGGCTGGATGAGCATCTGGATATTCGCGGCGCCAATCTGAGCGGCGGACAGAAGCAGCGGATCCTCATCGCCCGGGCCCTGGCTTCCCGCCCCAGAATCCTGGTTCTGGATGATTCCTCCAGCGCCCTGGACTACCGGACTGACATCCAGCTACGGACTGCGCTGCGGGAGCATTTCCGAAATACCACCTGCATTCTGATCGCCCAGCGGATTGCCGCGGTGATGGAAGCAGACCATATTCTGGTGCTGGATGAGGGACGAATAGCCGGGTATGGGACACATGATGAGCTGATCAGCTCCTGCGGACTCTATCAGGAGATTGCCAAATCCCAGCTGGAGTGAAAAACTCCGCAGTACACAAACCGGGCGGACGCCCGATGCTTCTTGTCTGGCGTAGCCGGACAAGAAGATGCCCCCCGTGAACAGTAACAATTCGCAGCGCAGTATCTGCCCTGTTTCGTCTGTTTGCAGAAAGCGGCGGAATCACCGAACATACAAGAGTGAAAGAAGGTGGATATTCCATGGCGTCAAGAGCCAGAACCGACGGGATCGAGATCGGGGGTTCGACTCTCCAGTATATGAAAAAGCAGAAAACCGTAATCCTGCGGCTGGGCGGCTATCTGATGAAGTACCGGCTGCTGCTTGCCCTGGCATTGTTCATGACGGCAACCGGGAATCTGTTTGCCCTGGTGGGGCCCATGCTGTCCGGTTATGCGGTGGATGCCATCGAACCAGGGCTGGGCCGGGTGGACTTCGGGCGGGTGTTTTTCTATGCCCGCTGGATGGTTCTCTTCTATGTTGCCGCCGCGTCCCTCTCCTATATGCAGACAGTAATCATGGTAACCATAAGCCGGAGGGTGGTATACCAGATGCGCAGGGATGTGTTTGACAAACTTTTATCCCTGCCGGTGGGGTATTTTGACCTGCACCAGACCGGAGATATCATCAGCCGGATTTCCTATGATATTGACCTGGTCAACGAATCCTTATCCAATGATCTGGTACAGATGCTCACAACCGTCATTACGGTAGCCGGTTCCCTGGTCATGATGGTGGCGATCTCCCCGCCGCTGGTCCTGGTCTTCGTAATCACTGTTCCTTTGTCCGCCTTCATCACCCGGTTTATTACCAGCCGGACCCGCCCCTTGTTCCGGAAGCGTTCAGCCAGTCTGGGGCGGCTCAATGGCTATGCCGAGGAGATGGTCACCGGGCAAAAGGCCATCAAGGCATACTGCGGCGAGGAAACCGTCACCAGACAGTTCCGTGAGCTGAACAGAGATGCTGTGGAGGCCTATTACCAGGCAGAATATTACGGAAGCACGGTGGGTCCTATGGTGAATTTCATCAACAATCTGTCCTTGTCCCTGATTAGTGTGCTGGGCGCCTTCCTCTATCTGTCTGGAATGATGCGGGCGGGACAGATTTCCTCCTTTGTACTGTATTCCCGCAAATTCTCCGGCCCCATCAACGAAGCGGCCAATATCGTCAGTGACCTCCAGTCTGCAATCGCAGCGGCGGAACGGGTTTTTGGACTCATGGACCAGCTTCCCGAAGCGCCGGATGAAACCGGAGCAGTTGATCTGGTAAAAAAGCCCCTGCGCGGAAATGTGTCCTGGCAGGATGTAAATTTCAGCTATGAGCCAGAACGGCAGATTCTTCACAACCTTACCTTTGAAGCAAAGGCTGGGGAGATGGTGGCTGTGGCAGGCCCTACCGGCGCCGGCAAAACCACCCTCATCAACCTTCTGATGCGGTTTTATGACGCGGATTCCGGAGAGATCCGGGTGGATGGTCTCGAGCTTCACAGAATTACCCGGAAAAGTCTGCGGAAATCCTTTGCCATGGTACTGCAGGATACCTGGCTGTTCCAGGGAACTGTCTACGAAAATCTTGTCTATGGACAGGAAGATATTCCCAGGGAAAAAGTGATCGAAGCAGCAAAGGCCGCCCACATCCATTCCTTTATCATGCAGCTGCCAGAGGGCTACGACACAGTCCTTAAAGAGGACGGAACCAATATCTCCAAGGGCCAGAAGCAGCTTCTTACCATTGCCCGGGCCATGCTCCAGGATGCCCAGATGCTGATCCTGGATGAGGCCACCTCCAATGTGGACACCTGCACAGAGCATCATATCCAGGCTGCCATGCGCAGTCTTATGAAAGGAAAGACCTGCTTTGTCATCGCCCACCGCCTCTCCACCATCCGAAACGCTGACCGGATCCTGGTGATCCACCAGGGACGGCTGGCAGAACAAGGAACCCACGAAAGCCTGATCGCACAGAAGGGATTCTATTATCAGATGCATAAGGCGGGGAAGATGGGGGAGCTGGTGTAAACCTATACAATGTAACAATTCAGATCCCCCTTGAACTGTTACCGCGCAACCAATGTGCAGAAAAAAATGCTTGACATGCTATGTTTTATCCTTTATACTGATTCTAATGTGAGAATGGAAAAAGGTTAAAATAGAAAGAGGGTGATAGATCTTGACCTTGACATCAGAAGATCTACTGGCTATATCCGATTTGCTGGATGTTAAACTGCGGACAGAATTACAGCCGCTGAAGGAGGATGTCTCCTTGCTCAAAGATAAGGTTAATGTACTGACCGACGATGTTTCCTCACTCAAAGAAGACACAGGCATCCTGAAGGATGATGTTTCCTTACTTAAAGATAAGGTTAATGTATTGACTGATGATGTTTCCTCACTCAAAGAAGACACAGGCATCCTGAAGGATGATGTTTCCTTACT
>CAJTOW010000008.1:50291-63300 GCA_910577655.1 uncultured Lachnospiraceae bacterium
TATTGACTGATGATGTTTCCTCACTCAAAGAAGACACAGGCATCCTGAAGGATGATATTTCCTCACTCAAAAACAACGTTAATGTACTGACCGATGATGTCGGAGATTTGAAGAATAATGTCAGAAATCTAAATCTTGATATCGAAAATGATATCAAACGAAATATTCAATTGCTTGCGGAAAATTATGTGCCTGCCGCCAAAAGATATGAGCAGACGGCTCTCAGGATTGAAGCTATGGAGATGGATATTGATATTATGAAAAAGGTGATTTCAGACCATAGTCAGAGACTGCCCGTTCTTGCGTAGCTTACATAAAAAGGGTTCACACAAGCATAAGACCCTATGGTAAAGCAGAACTTTCTGTTACATTATATCTTTAAAAACGAGGGGCTGTCGGAAAATAGCTTCCAGCATGTAATATATCAGGCAATTAAGCAAATATCACTGCAATATATTGCATGCCGGCATCATTTTCCGACGCCCCCTTATTATCCCCTCTGACTCTTATGCTGTTTTCTTCTTGGACTTCCTGTCATCATAGATCGCATACGCGACCGAAACGATGATCAGCAGCCAGATGAACAGCCCAATCGGTCTCTTGAAGAATACGCCCAGACTTCCGTTGGAAGCTGAGATAGCCTGGATAAAGTAGTTTTCCAGATCCTTGCCCAGGATAAAACCGATCAGGTAACAGGATGCCGGAATCTTGATCTTGCCAAAGATGTAGCCGATCACGCCAAAGATCAGCAGAGCCCAGACATCAAAGATACGTCCGTTCTTGGTGGCATAGGCGCCTACGATACAGATCATAATGATGATCGGATACATACGCTGACGCGGTATGTATATGATCTTGCTGATCCATTTGATCGGATAGAACATGCAGATGAACATGGCAATGTTGCTTACCAGCAGGGCCAGCAGGATCGTATTCCAGGTCTCTGGATTCTGGGTGATAAACAGCGGGCCTACCTGCACGCCCTGGAGCATAAAGGCACTGATCAGCACAGCCGTGGTGGAATCACCAGGGATACCAAGGCTTAAAAGCGGGATCAGGGCACCGCCGGTCAAACCATTGTTGGAAGCCTCGGATGCTACCAGACCCTCTGCCACACCGGTACCAAGGAGCTCCGGGTGCTTGGAGAAGTTTTTCGCCTGGGCATAAGCCAGAATAGAAGCAGCGGAACCGCCGACACCTGGCAGCACGCCCATGAAGGTCCCGATCAGGGAGGAACGTACCAGGTTCACGCCCTGGCCCTTGAAATCCTTCAGGGAGAAGGACGTTCCCTGCCCCATCTCATTGTCCACCTTCTCGATCTTAAAGCGCATCCCCTCCTCTGCCTCTTCAAAGATCTGGGCAATAGCGAACAGACCGATCAGTACGGGGAGCAGCTGGAAGCCGTCCTGCATCTTGGCTTTAAACATTTTGGGAACCATACGGTAAGCATTGTTCACGCTGAACATACCTGCCAGACTGGTAAGCACGCCCACAAAACCTGCGAAAATTCCGCGCAGCATCTGTCCCTTGGACAGTGCCGCGATAACAGTCAGTGCGAACAGAATGATCAGAAACTTCTCTACCGCACTGAACTTCAGGGCAGCCGCACTCAGCAGAGGAGTGAACAGCCACAGGCAGACCAGGGAGATCAGACCGCCGATGAGGCTGGACAAAATACCGATCTTAAGAGCCCGCTCGCCCTCGCCCCGCTTCGCCAAGGGGTAACCATCAAAGGTAGTGGTGATGGAGGACGGAGTGCCGGGGATATTGATCAGGATCGCCGGCACCAGACCACCAGAGATACCGCCTACATACAGTCCCAGAAGGAGGTAAAGCGCCATATTCAGATCATAGGCATAGGTCATGGGCAAAAATACTGCCACGGCCATGGTCGCTGTCATACCAGGGATCGCACCAAATACGATACCGGCCACAACGCCTAATGCTGCAATTAATATATGTGGTATTCCTATCATAACGTCTTCCCCCTCCCCTAGTAAATAGTGAATCCAAAGCTCGGAAATGCCATGGTACAGATTCCATCCGGCAGGGTGATATTAAACACCACGCCAAACAGTACAGAAATAACGACAGAACTGACCACAGCCAGAACCACGCTGAGAATCAGGGACTTCTTCTCTGTACCGGCATAAAGAACGTTGAAAAGAAATACAAAAATGATACTGGTAACCGTAAACCCGATAATGTCCAGACAGAAAATATAGGCAATGAACAGTACCAGGGTTCCCCACAGCTTGATGTGGTCACAGCCTTCAATAAAGAATCTGCCAGGCTTTACGAAGAATGATCCCCCGGCTTTTACCCGTGCGGTACCTTCTGTAACAATGATCGCAATCAGCAGGATCGCAATGATAGCCATCACAATCCTGGGTACGATCCAGTGTTGTGTAGAATATACTACCTGAATCAATTCGTTTTCCCCCTTTTCTTAGAGTGTGTCTTGCTTTAACAAAACTTCCATACTTTCCCCTGGAGCATTGTATATCACCCTGGCCCTGCGGGCTCCAATCCGCTTCAGGCAGGAATATCACACACACCGGTCAGGTCCGGCCTGCCAGCGATGCGTCACTGGTACATCATTGCAGTAAATTACCGCAATAATGTACCAGGCCCATGAAAGCTGTTTTCCAGACTTTGGGGCTGCCAGGAAATGGTTCCGCCTTCACAACATATCTGGCAATCCATTTGATATCACCGCAATATATTGTATTTATAAGCCATTTTCCGACAGCCCCAAAAGATATCCTGGCCGGCAGGACCGGCACCTTTACTGCAGACATCCATCATGCGAACCCGCCAGACGGGCATAACAGCCGAAAACCTGCCCGCACCTTGTATGCTCTTACTGAGTCAGCTCATCCAGAGACGGAGCCTGCTCAATCAGAGATGTACACATATCACGTTTGTTGTAGATGAACTCCTTGGAAGCGTCCACGCCAACCTCGTCAGCGCTCAGGGCATTATAGTACAGCTTCGCCATATCAGCCTGGAACTCCGGATTCTCGGTAACCGCCTTCATGGCAGCCTCGTACTCAGCCAGCACATTGGCATCCATATCCTTGGGGAAGTACATGCAGAAATCCTTTGCAAACTCAAAGGGCTCACCCTCAAAGGTAACGCCGTCCTTTGCCATGGAGTCTATCTCAAGACCTTCCACCTCGCCGCAGGAACCGAACATGGTCATCTTCAGCTGGTCCTCAACACCATCCTGGGTGTACTGCTCGAATGCAGAGGTATCACCATAAATGATATCTGCATTACGATCCCACAGACGCTGCAGCTTCTCGGCAGTGGTTCCGCCAACGATAGCTTTGATTCTGCCGGAAACCTCTTCCCCGTAAGTCTCTTTCACATACAGATACCATGCAACGAATGCCAGATGGGAGGTGGCGCCGGACTCGATATTGCAGGAAACGGTTGCGTCCGGATTGTCCTGCAGGTATTTCACTACATCACTTAAATTGTTCCAGTTGTCCTCAGCAGCCGCGCCGAAGCAGGCGCCCGGGTTCTGGCCGATACGCGGACCAACAGTCATATTCTCAAGGGCATAGGCCTCATCAACAGAACCGAACAGCACGCTTAAGAAGGTCATATCATGGAACATCATAACAGTCTTGCCGTCACCCTTGGAGTTCTGCATCTCATCCAGGGCTGCCGCGTTGCCGATGGCGTCAACCTTGCCGTTGAAGCCCATCTCTTTGCTGAGGTAACGGGTCACCAGGTCAGCGATCATATAGGAGTCGCCGGAAGTAGATGTGGAACCGATCACCACACGTACGTTCTGGCCCTTTAAGCTGCTCTCACCGCCGCCTGCGGACGCGCCTGCATCTGCTGCCTCTCCCCCGGAATTGCCCGCTGCTGTTGTTGCAGCTGTCTGGCTTCCGCCGCCACCGCATCCCGCCAGGGACGCAACCATAGCTGCTGCCATAACTGCCGCCGCGATCTTCTTAACTGTTTTTTTCATGTTACATTCTCCCTTCGATTAGATTATAATATTTGGCAACCGTTCTAATCTCTTCACGGTCACAATGCCTGTCACTGCCACCTGATGCCCGACGGGCAGTGATCCATGCTCCGCCCTGCTGCCTGCGATCTGCAATCATGACTCTGGTGATGACCCGGAAATGGGATCCGTTTTTACAATTTGCACAATCACATTCCGTTTTTGCGGGGCAAATATATCATTATTTATTATATCGTTAAAGATTTGATAAGTAAAATTAAAAAAATTAACTCGTCATTTACTTTTTCTACATGATTTTCGGTATTCACCTTTCCATGCAGCTGTGTTAGAATTGACAGCATAACATACGGAAAGGACAATCTCCCATGACAAATCCGATCAATGAAATCCAGCAGCTGTACCACAGGTACCGTCTGCTTGTATTCGCCATGCTGATGCTTCTCATTACTGCCCTGATCCTGGTCTTCCTCCAGCGGGCCCTGGTGCTTCCGGTTCTTGGTGCCGCCGTGCTCTTCCACCTGTTCCTGCTGCGGCCCTGCCAGAAGCAGTACACGAATTCCGTGACCAGGGCAAACCTGATGCAGACTGTCTGCCGGACCCTGGGTTCTGACGGACCGGCACAAAAGGGCGGAACCCTGATCACCAGCGATACTATCGCAAATTCTGGCCTGATGCCCTGCGGCGATGAAAACAGCCAGCCTCTTCTGTGCTGGGAAATCCAGGGTAAGAAGAAAGACATGACCCTCACCCTCTGTGACGCCACCATCCCCCAGAATTTTCATCTGGTGGAGAAGGGCAAAAAGCGGGTGCATTTCAATGCCGGTGTCTGGATCCATCTGGATCTGCCTGCCGACACCCAGCTCCACTTCAAGCTTATTGACGAGACCGCGGTGCCCACTCCCATCCGTATGGAATACTTCTCACAGAAGCATACCTTTGAGACTGCATCTGTAGGAGACCCGGATCTGGGAAAGCGCTTCGTCTTCTACCGCCCCAGGGACTCCCGGCAGCAGCCGTCCCCGGCACTCTTAAAGAAGCTCAGGGCACTGATGGAATACACACCAGGCTATGTAGCCCTGGGCATCAACGGCAGCCGCATGGATGTATTCATACGCGGACGGTTCCTGGCACGTGCCGTCTCCGCCTCCACCAGACCCTCCCAGGCACTGCTGGATTTTGATCCGCTGCCGGAGCTGGCATATGTTGTGGAACTGGCAGACGCGGTGTTGTAACAGTTCAGGCATCTCCCGAACTGTCACGGCATACGGCCATTCAGAATTACTTCGCGATGCCCGTTTGAAAATTGCTTTTAAATACCCGATTATCTCACCAGACAGGGCTTCTTCGGGTTGAACTTCCAGCCCGGAATCAGGTACTGCATTCCCACAGAGTCATCACGGCCACCCAGGCAGTTGTCCAGATATACCTGATGTGCTTTCTTAACCTGGTCCATATCTACATCAATACCGAGACCGGGCTTCTTGGGCACTGCCACGCAGCCGTCCACAATCTGCAGGGGCTCTTTGGTCAGTCTCTCCAGACCCTCCTGCCAGATCCAGTGGGTATCCAGGGCATTATACTCGCCGGGTACCGCAGCACCTACCTGGGTAAACATCGCCAGGGAAATGTCAAAGTGGTTGTTGGAATGGCTGCCCCAGGTATAGCCGAAGTCATGGCACATCTGGGCTACACGCACGGAACCGCTCATAGTCCAGAAATGTGGATCTGCCAGAATGATGTCAACGGCCTGGGACTCCAGAGAGTGGCTTACCTCTCTCCAGTCAGTGGCGATCATATTGGTAGCGGTGGGGAAGCCGGTGCGGCGGCGGAACTCGCTCATGATCTCACGTCCGGAATACACGCCCTCGGCGCCGCAGGGATCCTCACAGTAGGTCAGGATGCCTTTCATCCCCTTCACATACTCTACTGCCTCCTCCAACAGCCAGCCGCCGTTGGGATCCAGGTCGATCCTTGCATCCGGGAAGGCTTTCTTTAAGGCACGGATCACGTCCATCTCCTCATTGCCCGGCAGAACACCGCCCTTCAGCTTGAAATCCTGGAAGCCGTATTTCTCATGGGTAGCCTTGGCGAATGCAACGATCTTCTCGGCAGTCAGGGCCTCCTCATGGCGGATGCGGTACCACTCGCAGTCGGAATCCGGCTCATGGTCATAGGGCAGGTCGGTCTTATTGGGATCGCCTACGAAGAACAGATAGCCCAGCATACGCACCTTGTCTCTCTGCTGTCCGTCGCCCAGAAGCTCACAAACCGGAACATTCAGGTACTTGCCCAGAAGATCCAGACAAGGAGCCTCGATGGCTGTGATCACATGGACACCTGTACGCAGATCAAAGGTCTGGTTGCCGCGGACATCCTCCTCCCCCTTGGAATCCAGATGCTTCTTCACCTTCAGGAGCGTGCTCTTGTACTCGGAAACCCTGGTTCCCTCCACAATCGGAATGCACTCCTCCAGTGCCGCGGTGATCTTCTTGCCGCCAGGAACCTCGCCGACACCCATCTCGCCATTGTCCGCATAAAGGACCACCACGTTCCTGGTGAAGTAAGGGGCATGTGCACCGCTTAGGTTCAGCTCCATGCAGTCCTTACCAGCTACCGGCCAGACTTCCATTTTTGTGATTGTTGGTACCATAACTATCTCCTCCTTGTTTTGTGATAAATGCTTATGAGTGATGCGTCTCTCATCTATGTATTTATAATAATACATAAGTTTAATTAAGTAAAATTCGTTATTTTTAGATTTCTCTTAGTTTTGTTAAGAGTCATAAATGATGCCTCCAGGGTGCGCTCTGCCTCCCGGCTTTGTTGAATTATTTATAAATAATATATAATCATTTGATTTTATCATTTTGGTAAGATACAATAAATAAAAGAAACATAAACGAGGAGGGTTCTTATGAAAACTGTTATTATCGGCGGGGTTGCGGCAGGCGACTGTGCCATGGTAAAAAACCGGATCACCGGCAGACGCCAAAGGTCGGCTATGGGCTCCACCGCCAATATCGCCGGACGTGCCCTGGCACTGAATTTAAGTGGAGAGACGACGGAGCACAAAGGCGTCCTTGGCACTGGTATCGCGAAGCTGTCTCCATCACTTTCAGCAGCCAGAACCGGTCTTACGGAGGCGGCAGCCAGGGAAAATGGCTTTGATGTGGTGTGACCTGCGTCAGCGATGACAAAGCCCATTATTATCCTGATGCCTCTGTCTTTATCACCAAACTGATTGCAGACAAGAGCAGCCGCCGGATTCTGGGTGCCCAGATCATCGGAAGCGGCAGCGTGGACAAGATGGCGGACATTGCGGTGGTGGGCATTTCCATGGGACTGTAGGCGGCTGTCCCAACAACTGTGTGAAGCCGGAGCTCAACGATGTGGGTATCATCGGCCAGCTGGTACCCCAGTTTAATTTTGCCAAATGCAAGGGCTGCGGGAAATGTCAGGTGGAGACCTCATGTCCTATCAAAATCGCAAAGGTACAGGACGGAATGCTCCAGGTGGATCTGGATGCCTGCAACCACTGCGGCAGATGCCAGGGCAGATGTCCCTTTGGTGTGACGGAGGAATATATAAGGGGCTATAAGATCTGCATCGGCGGCCGGTGGGGCAAGAAGACGGCCACTGGTCAGGCGCTGTCTAAGATATTCACCAGCGAGGAGGAGATTCTGGATACGGTGGAGAAGCTTATCCTGCTGTTCAGAAACGAGGGCCTGACCGGGGAACGTTTCTCCGATACCATCGCAAGGCTGGGATTCTCTTATGTGAATGAGAAGGTACTCAGCGGTGAGATCAGGAAAGAGGAGATTTTGTCGAAAAAGGTGACGGGCGGGGCGACCTGCTAGACGTGTATTGGAGGGTAGATTCCTATGGATCTGAAGCAAGTAGAATATATCATTAAGATTGCCGAGGAGAACAATATCACCCATGCGGCTGAAAAGCTGTTTATCACCCAGTCGGCGTTAAACCAGCAGCTTCTGAAACTGGAGAAGGAGCTGGGGACGCCGCTTTTCCACCGGTCGCGGACTAACTGGCGGCTGACAGCGGCGGGGGAAGTGTATGTCCGCAACGGCAAGGAGCTGATGCGGATCAAGAAGAATACCTACAACCAGATCCGGGATATCGCCGAGGCCCAGAAGGGAACTCTGGCCATCGGGCTGACTACCGGGCGGGGGATCACCATGTTCGGAGCGGTGTATCCGGCGTTCCATCAGCGCTACCCGAACATTACCGTGGAGCCTGTGGAGAAGCGGGTGCGGGAGCTGCAGGCTATGATCGCGGATGACCAGCTGGATATCGCCTTTCTGACCCTGACCATTGAGGACCGCACCAGGGATGTGTACATTCCCCTTCTTGACGAGGAAATCCTGCTGGCGATCCCTAGCGGCCACCCTTTAAGCGCACACGCCTCTCCGCCTGGAGAGCCTTACGCTACCATGGATCTGACCCGGCTCCGCTATGAACCCTTTGTCCTCATGGACAAGATCTCCACCATGCGCTCCCTGGCTGCCCGGATCTTCGAGGAATGCGGCTTCCGCCCCAACATTCTCTTCGAAACCAAGAACAACCATACCATTACCACCATGATCCGGGCCAATATCTGCTGCAGTCTGATCCCGGCCTACTATGTGAAGAATGACTCAGAAGGCATCACCTGCTTCTCCCTGCCCTCCCGCCCCTCCTGGCAGGTTGCGGCCAGCTACAAAAAGGACGGGTATTTAAGCGATGCCGCCAAATATTTTATTGAGCTGGGGAGAGCCTACTGGAATTCATAAAAATGCTGATCTGGACTGTTGCAAAAAACACTTTATTCAAGAGGATTACCCATGGATGTCAGACATCTGAATTATATCATTGCCATCGCCCAACAGAAGAATATGACCAGAGCCGCCCAGGAGCTTTTTGTGACCCAGTCTTCCCTGAGCCAGCATCTGGCGCGGCTGGAGAAAGAGCTGGGGACGCCATTATTTTTCCGCACAAAAAATGAACTGGTGCTGACTCCTGCGGGGGAACTGTATGTAGAGGCGGCGGAAAAGGTGGTCCGGATCCAGCAGGAGCTTTACCAGAAAATCGCCTGCCTGGACCAGCGGGGACATATCCGGGTGGGGGTTACGTCCAACTTTGCCCTGCGGATGCTGGCGGAGATTATCCCCCAGTTTAAAAGGGAATATCCGTCTGTGTCCATCGAGATCTCGGAGGTGGGGCTTCCGGTACTGGTGAGGATGCTGTCCCAGGAAGCGGTGGATCTGGGGATTGCGGCAACGGTCACTACGGCCCCTCTGGAGGCGCAGGCGCAGATCCTGCGGCAGGAGGAGATCTTCTTTGCCATCCCGGTGGACCATCCTTATGTCCAGGTAAACCCTTCCTCTGTACTTACACTCCAGGATCTGGCCGCTTATTTTGCCCAGGACAATTTCATCCTGGCCAAGCGCGGCTCCTCCCTGCGCCAGCTGTCGGACCGGCTGTTTGAGACCTGCCGGTTTGCCCCCTCGGCCTTCTGTGAAACCAACAACATTGCCACCAGCCGGAGCATGGTGGCAATGCATGCAGGCGTCACCTTTGTGGCGGAATCCTGCTCTGTGGATAGGGAATATATCCGTTACTATTCCATGTCCCCGGCCCTTTTCCGGCTGAATGTGCTTTTCACCCGGAAGGGCTGGACGCCGGGGGAACCAGAGAAACGGTTTTCCCGTTATCTGACGGAGTATTTCCAGAAGCATACCGAGTCGCCTTATCTGGCGGAGCAGTATGCGGGGTTATAGGTTCAGCCCCTGCTGTCTATTATCAGATTACCGCACCAGCGCCGGCCTCTTGGAATCGAATTTCCACCCGGGGATCAGATACTGCATGGCTACCGCATCATCACGGTCGTGGGATGGGAGCTTATTGTAGAGGGCATTGGCCTCCATGACCCGCTCCATATCGATGGTCACGCCCATACCCGGCTTATCCGGAACCTGAAGGTATCCGTCCACAATCTGGGGAGTATCCTTTAAAAGGTTCTGGCCGTCCTGCCAGATCCAGTGGGTGTCCAGAGCCGCGGGATTGCCCGGTGCCGCCGCGGCCACATGGGCAAAGGCGGTGAGTGTGATATCAAAATGATTGTTGGAATGGCTGCCCCAGGTCAGGCCCCAGTCATTTAAGATCTGGGCCATCCGTACACTTCCGCCGAATCCCCAGAAATGAGGATCTGCCAGGACGATATCCACAGCTTTCAGGGCTGCCGCATGGTAAAACTGGCGCCAGTCTGTGGCGATCATATTGGTAGCCACTGGCAGGCGGACGGCATTTTTGAATTCTGCCATGATCTCCCGGCTGGAGTAGCCTGACTCAGGGCCGCAGGGATCCTCAATGTAGGTCAGGATACCTTCCATGGGACGGCAGATCTCTATAGCCTCGTCCAGCCCCCAGGCACCGTTGGGATCGATGTTGATCCTTCCACCTGGAAATGCTTTCTTCAGGGCGCGGACAGACTCCATCTCCTCCGCGCCTTTCAGCACGCCGCCTTTGAGCTTGAAATTGCAAAAGCCGTATTTCTCGTGAAGGGTCTGTGCCTGTTCCACGATCCTGTCCGGCGTGAGCATTTCCTGGCGGCGCAGACAGAACCAGGGATCCCTGCTGCTGCTCTCATCCAGGTAGGGAAGGGCTGTTCCGGCTTTCTCCTTGTCGCTGACATAGAAAAGATAGCCCAGAGTCTCCACCTGATCCCGCTGCTTGCCGTCTCCCAGCAGCTCGCACACAGGCAGATCCAGATACTGGCCCAAGAGGTCCAAGAGGGCGCATTCAATCGCCCATTCTGCTTTGACCACGAATTTCAGTTTGCTGATATCCAGACTCTGGATGCCTTCTCCATCATCCTCAGCAGCCCGGGTGCTGTTCTTGTGGATGGTGTCTAAAATGGCGCGGTATTTGCCGACAGGCTGTCCAACTACCAGGGGAATACAGCTTCTGAGGGCCTCACAGGTGTAATCCCCGCCGTGGATTTCACCGATCCCGGTGTTGCCAGCGCTGTCCTTTAAGATCACCAGGTTCCTGGTGAACCAGGGCGCGTGAGCGCCGCTTAAGGTCATGAGCATGCTGTCGTAGCCTGCTACGGGGATGACCTGCATCTCTGTGACTGTGGGTGTGCCTTTTGGGGACATGGTATTGTTCCTCCTTAATATAGCAGTATATACTCTATTCTGGTTATATCCTACCAGAAAGACGAAGGAAAGACCAATAGTTTTAAATGATTGCGGCAATTAGATCCGCTAATGGAGGGGCTTGCGCCGCTACTCTTTAATGATATCCAGTTCCGTCCGATTGATGCCTGACGCTGTCAATATGACTTTTAGTTCCACATGGCGTCTTCTCATAGCTTTATAAACCTTAGAATCCTTTTCAGCTAACTGCATCCAGTCCTGAATTTCGCGAGAAAATGAATAAAAGCTTCGAAAGAAATGGAATTCCATTAAGAATGTCAGAAAAAATGTTTGATGATTCTAAGGGTCTGAAGCTTTCGGTGCTGGGAGTCAAAGATATTTACCCATCGTGTATAGAATTCTACCGCTATCGAAATATGACCGGAAGAAGGGATATGTTTCAAAATAACAGCGGACAGCAGTGGCTGGCATTTAGTAAGTGTCTGTATGATAATGGGTTCTATGAAGGCATGGATAAAGATGATATCATGAAAACGGAATCCTATTTATCAGAGATCACAAAATCCATGGATGTATTAAACTATCGTCAGAAAAATCTTGGTTCCAGACAAGTGCTAATTACTAATATTCTATATGGCAATGTCTATGTGCCAGACGATTATAACGAAAGTAAAGAAAGTCTCTGGGAAAAAATGAAGGATGCTGTTGCGAAGCTGGAAGATTTTAATGAACAGTATGTGCCAGACGATTACCGGGAGGCGTTTGGAAAAGTCATTAAGCAATTCCAGACTTATAATTCGCCTACGATTGAGGGTTATGTACCACCAGAGACTGAAATAGCCCAGAAATGTGAAAGATATATGAAAATATATATGCCATTTGGAATGAACGGAAAAAGCATCCGTTAATTTATTTCCGCAAACTGGTATAGATGTACCAGTTTGCGGATCCTTGTATTTTCAATGATTAACTTACGCAAAAGAGGAATCTGTAAATGCGAGTAATTATATTGAATATGTCTGTCTGCGGTTCAGTTATATTTTTTCTATATTTGATTTTTTATCCGGCTGCGAAAAGATATTTTCCAATCTGCTGGAGATACAATATTTTGAAACTGTCTTCTGCTATTTTTTGTTTCGCGAAATACGCGCCATCAGTGAGATTCATTGCGATGATTATACTCTAAAAAACATTAAAGGGGCGGAAAGAAAAAAATATAGCAATCTGCTTATAAATCTTTCAACAGAATCATTTAAAAAACCAGAAAAACATTATGTGGTTCATCTCGTAAGCTATAATGTAAAACTGCTGGAAAGAAGAATTCAGGAAATGAAAATGCCAGAAAAAAAGAAACACATTATTCTGGCCTGTTTAACCGGGGGCCTGATATGTATAATAGGGGGAATACCTTCCTTTGCTTATATACCGCCGTCCGTCTATGTGCTGAATGCACAAGTCAGTAATCTGTTGAATCCTTTAGAATCAGAGAGAACGGTTTACAGCGACTTTGATATACAGTCTGTCATTGAGCATATACCTTATAATTACTATTGGCAGGGAGATGATGGAAGCATCATACAGTTGGATTATAGACAAAAAGCAGAGTCCTCTCCATCCTGTACCCATGACCATATTGCTGGGACAATTATCAAACATATCCAGAATAACGATGACAGTTGTAAAGTTTCTTATACAGAGGGAGAAAGATGTATTCTTTGTGGAAAAATCACTGAAGGAAAGGAGGTTAATGTAGTTCATTATGGCATATGTCCACATGAAATGACAATTTCTGAAATGGAGTAACACCAGTGCACCAGAGGGTGTAAAAAATTTTGTGTCTTTGGAAGTCCATGCTTCCCTGGATAAGAGT